>NZ_JBHWWZ010000050.1:0-36216 GCF_042730275.1 Rhodococcus sp. NPDC060086 | reverse complement strand
GTTGAACTGACCGAAGGTGGCATTCGGCTGTGCAGGGGTGGAACAGACTCAGCCGAGTCGCTGCTTCAGAGCCTCGAACTCGTCGCGGATGCCCGAAGGCACCTTCTCGCCGAGGAACTCGAACCACTCGGCGATGCCGTCGATCTCGGCCTTCCACTCGTCGACGTCGACCTTCAGAGCCTCGTCGACATCAGCGGCGTCGACATCGAGGCCTTCGAGCGACAGATCGGCTGCGGTCGGCACGTAACCGATGGCCGTGGACTGCGCGTCGGCCTTGTGCTCGATGCGGTCGACGATCCACTTCAGCACGCGAGAGTTCTCGCCGAAACCGGGCCACAGGAAGCGTCCGTCGTCGCCGCGACGGAACCAGTTCACGTAGAAGATCTTCGGGAGCTTGGTTTCGTCGGCGTTCTTGCCGAGGTTGATCCAGTGGTTCAGGTAGTCGCCGGCGTTGTAGCCGAGGAACGGCAGCATCGCCATCGGGTCGCGGCGGACGCTACCGACCTTGCCCTCTGCGGCAGCAGTCTGCTCGGACGACAGGGTCGCGCCGAGGAAGGTGCCGTGCTGCCAGTCGAAGGACTCGCTGACCAGCGGAACCGTCGTCTTGCGGCGGCCACCGAACAGGATCGCCGAGATCGGCACACCCTGCGGGTCGTCCCACTCGGGGGCGAGGATCGGGCACTGCGACATCGGCGTGCAGTAGCGCGAGTTCGGGTGCGCGGCCTTCGTGTCGGACTCGGGGGTCCAGTCGTTGCCGAGCCAGTCGGTCAGGTGAGCAGGCTTGTCGCCGCCGATGCCCTCCCACCAGACGTCGCCGTCGTCGGTCTTCGCGACGTTGGTGTAGATGGTGTTTCCGGCCTCGATGGTGTGCATCGCGTTCGGGTTGGAATCGGCGCTGGTGCCGGGCGCGACACCGAAGAAACCGAACTCCGGGTTGACGGCGTAGAGGCGGCCGTCCTCACCGAAGCGCATCCAGGCGATGTCGTCGCCGAGGGTCTCGGCGCGCCAACCCGGGATGGTCGGCTGGATCATCGCGAGGTTGGTCTTGCCGCACGCCGACGGGAATGCCGCCGCGATGTAGTACGGCTTGTTCTCGGGCGAGATCAGCTTGAGGATCAGCATGTGCTCGGCGAGCCAGCCCTCGTCGTGGGCCATCGCCGATGCGATACGCAGCGAGTAGCACTTCTTGCCGAGCAGTGCGTTGCCGCCGTAGCCGGAGCCGTAGCTCCAGATCTCGCGGGTCTCGGGGAAGTGGGTGATGTACTTCGTGTCGTTGCACGGCCACGCCACATCCTGCTGGCCGGCATCGAGCGGTGCACCCACCGAGTGCAGCGCCTTGACGAACGGGCGGTCGGTGCCCATCTTCTCGAGCGCAGCGGCACCCATGCGGGTCATGATGCGCATGGAGACGACGACGTACTCCGAGTCGGTGAGCTCGACACCCAGCTTCGGATCGTCGGCACCCAGGGGACCCATGCAGAACGGCACCACGAAGAGGGTGCGGCCGCGCATACTGCCGCGGTACAACTCGGTCATCGTGGCACGCATCTCGTCGGGCGCCATCCAATTGTTGGTGGGGCCCGCGTCGATCTCGTTCTCGCTGCAGATGTATGTGCGGGACTCGACACGTGCGACGTCCGACGGGTCGGAGTTCGCGAGGAACGAATTCGGCTTCTTCTCGTCGTTCAGACGGGTGAAGGTGCCGGCGTCGACGAGCTGAGCGGTCAGCCGATCCCATTCCTCATCGGATCCGTCGGCCCACACGACGCGATCGGGCTGGGTGAGCTCGGCAACCTCCTGGACCCACGCAAGCAGCTCGGCATGCTGGGTCGGAAGCTTGTCGTCGGTACCGTTCAAACCGGGAATGGTTGCTGAGGTCATCAAACTCTCCTGGGGTGTGCCCGGAACCGGATCCCTCCCCCGACCTGCATCTGTAGTGCAGTGACAGCGGCGAACCCGGGCTCTCCCCTCTCGGCAGGGGTACCACCCGCTTCGTCCGTGGCCGAACGGAGGACGCGGGCGCCGGATGTCCTATTCATAGAGGTTAACGCTGGACGTCCGGCCGGGAACACTCGGGGCCGGTCGGAAATGTCACAGAAACGATTCAGAGGCGTGCAGAATACATCCCTCTTTCATGCTCGTACAGGCGATAGGCCTCACTAGTTCTCGGATTTGTGATTCTCGTCTATACCGATCGTACCTTCGTCGATCCGGTCCCACCTCGGTGTTCCGTCGGGCTCGCGATGGAACTCCCAGACGCCGAACTCTCCATCGTCGGCGACGGCGGTGAGCCGATCGGTGACACCGTCGAGATCGGTGTCGGTGGCCACGACCAGCGCACCGTGTCCGTTGTCGAATGCGACGGTGTCCCTGATCCCGTCTCCGTCGAGGTCACTGGTGGCATCCACGGTGTCCGCCCATGCCGCGGTGCTTGCTGGGTCGAACACGTCGAAGCCACCGAGGTGCTGGTCGCCGGGCCCGTCGGCCCCGAGGAATGCGTCCGCCATATCTGCTCCTGCGATCCGGTGTGCGTCGTTTCAACTTCGAGGCAGTTCCCTCACCCGATTGGACGCACCGGATCCCCGGCCGGTTCCACGTGCCTCAAAATCGCAAGGTCCCGTTCGCACGCGGCGATGCGCGCACGCTGCTCCCCGGTGCGTCGACGGATCCGATCATCGATCGTGGCGACCCGCTCGCGCAGTTCGGTGGCGCGTGCGCGCTCCCGCACGGCAGCGTCGTGGCCGAGATTCGCTTCGGCATCGAACGCCATCGTGCGGATCCACGCCTCGAGGTCCGCGCGCAGCGCGGTCAATTCGTCGACGACCCACCGCCGCATCAGCTCACGGTGCGCCAACTGCCTGCGCAGACGAAGGAGCCACCATGCGGCCGCCGCCCCGCACACGATCGTCACCAGCACGGACACCGCCACCGGAATCGTTCCGAGCATGGTGGCCGCCATACGCCCGAGGCCCGCACCGACAGATGCTCCCAACACGAGCGCGAGGCGATCATCGAGGCGACGGCCGGGCATCTGAGGGACGGGTGCCGGTTCCACGATCGGCGCCTGCGTCACAATTCCGAGTCTGTGCTCGACGGCGACAGCCACCTCCTCGCGCAGGCGCTGCGCGTGCGCGGCCAGCAGAATCTCCACGTCACCCGGATCGGCGGAGCCGTCATCGAGCATGCCGCGTAACTCCACCGATGCCTCTCTCGCACGCACAGCGAGCTCCTGCATCGATTCCACCCGGGCGCGATGAAAGTCGCGGCGATGCTCGGAACCGACCGGTCGCGCAGCGAGGCGTGCCCGCTCGGCACGGAGATCCGCGGTGTCGTCCGAGGCTGAGAGCTGAGCGATCTCCGCGACGATCATGTTGCGGGTCCGGGCGACGACCGCCGTGCGCGTCGCCCGGCCCTGCGCGGATGTGGCCACCGCGGCGAGAATCGCCTCGTGCACGCCGACGATTCCCGACTCGAGTGCGAGAACCGGCCCGGCATCGCCACCGATCTCCCGCGCCCGAGCCGCAGCGACCGCCGATACCGGGATCACCACGACGCGTGCGAGCCACGGTGCGTGCCGGTGGAGCAGTTCGATGTCACGGTCGCGGATGGACCGCCATCCCGGGTAGCGGTCGATGCCGGTAATCGCAAACACCACGTCGGCTGCCTCACGCGCGGCCGCGTCGAGTTCGGTCAGTTCGGTGCGGCCGAGGACCGACGAGGCGTCGAGCACCATCAGCACCACCGGAGCGTCCCCCTCCGGGACGTATTCGACGCCGCCGAGTTCGGAGAGCTCGGCGGCGAGTGTGGTGCGGCCCGACCCCGCCACCCCCGCGACCCGCACCACCGCCACACCGGAGTTCGGGATCGACGATCGGTGCAGTCGCGCCCAGCCGCGCGGGTTCCAGCGGCGTAGAACATCGTCGGCGTCGCTCATCCGATCGAAACTCCAGCATCCTCGAGTGCCGCTTCGATCACGTCCCGTGCCTGCGGCGACGCCGCGATCCCCGCGACCGTGCACACGAAATCCTCGAGACGCAGGAGATGCGCACCGTCGACGCGGCCGGCGATCGTCGCACCCAAGTACGGATCGTCCTGCACGAACACGGGCGCCGCCAGGCCGGAGACCGGCGTGTCCCCCGCGACCACCACGACGACGCGACGGGGATCGAGTGTGTCGAGAGTCCGCCGGTCGGCGGGATGCATCGACGTCGGACCGAGCCGGGTGGGCAGCACGTAGACGACGATGTCGGCGTCGAGGACGGGATCGGGCACACCCGGAACATCGACGAGAGCGGACTCCCACGCAGCGGACTCCCACGCACCGGGCAGCACTGACAGCGCGCGCTGCACGTTTCCGCGTCCGACACCCGCACGTCCCGCGACTTGGATCCGCAAGGGCGCGGTGTACCCGGCGAGCGCGGCGTGCAGCATTCGCCCCGCGTCCGGGTCCAGTCGATCCACCTCGTCTGCGAGCCGGCGCCACAACCCCGTATCCGAATACGGCGCACTCGAATCCCCCACCATGCCCCCGATCGTTGCGACAAAGTGTGACAGAGACCACCGCCTGAGGCGTCCCGGCCGCGTTATCCGGGCCGTCATCCTGAGAAAACCCTGTGGTCACACCGGTCACTCCTGCCACGCACTCTGCCGATACGTGACAATGGTCGGGTGAACCACGCCGATCAGGACACGACCGACATGCTCGACGAGCAGCAGTCCAGGGGGAACCGCCTGTATCCGCGGGTGACGAGTTTCCGCTCCCGCCGCGGAGCACTCACCGACCCTCAGCAGGACACATGGGACCGCCGCTGGCCCGAACTCGGTCGCGATGTCGGCGACGACCTGCTCGATACCGACGCGTGGTTCGGCCGCTCGGCTCCCCTGGTCCTGGAGATCGGCTCCGGCACCGGCACCGCTGCCGTCGCGATGGCGCAGGCCGAGCCCGGCATCGATCTGATCGCCGTCGAGGTCTACCGCCCCGGCATCGCGCAGACCCTGCAGCGGATCGAGCGCACCGAAGGCACCGATGCGCCCGTCTCCAATCTGCGGATCCTGCGCGGCGATGCCGTCGAGGTCCTCGAGCACATGGTCGCGCCGGAGTCCCTGACCGGTGTCCGGGTCTTCTTCCCTGACCCGTGGCCGAAGGCGCGGCACCACAAGCGCCGGCTGCTGCAGCCCAAGACCTTCGCCCTCATCGCGAGTCGGCTGAAGCCGGGCGGCGTGTTGCACGTGGCGACCGACCACGCCGAGTACGCGGAGTGGATCCTGGAGGCCGGTAACGCCGAGCCCCAGCTCACAGATGTGACGTGGGAGTCCCCCATCAGCCACGAGCGTCCGGTCACGAAGTTCGAGGACAAGGCTCACCAGGTGGGTAGCGACATCGCCGAGATGATCTGGGGGAAGATCGGAGCATGAGCGTCCATGAAGAAGTGCCCGGTGTGACCGACACCGCCGTGATCGACAGCACCGAACGACCCGGGCGCGTGCTGCTCGTCTGGGATGCACCGAACCTCGACATGGGCCTCGGCGCGATCCTCGGCGGTCGCCCCACTGCTGCATACCGGCCGCGGTTCGATGCGCTGGGCCGCTGGCTCCTGAGCCGCACGGCCGACCTGTCGCGTCACCGCACGTCGCCCCTCGAAGCCGAGGCGACGGTCTTCACGAACATCGCGCCGGGCAGCGCCGACGTCGTGCGCCCCTGGGTGGAAGCTCTGCGTAACGTGGGCTTCGCGGTCTTCGCCAAACCCAAGATCGACGAGGACAGCGACGTCGATTCCGATATGCTCGAGCACATCGAGCTGCGGCGCAGCGAAGGTCTCGCCGGTGTGATGGTGGCATCCGCCGACGGGCAGGCGTTCCGAGAACCTCTCGAGGAACTCGCCGCAGCCGGCGTCGCAGTGCAGGTGCTCGGTTTCCGTGAACACGCCAGTTGGGCGGTGACCTCGGACATCCTCGACTTCGTCGATCTCGAGGACATCCCCGGTGTGTTCCGTGAGCCGCTGCCGCGGGTCAGCCTGGAATCGCTGCCAGACGAGGGTGCGTGGCTGCAGCCTTTCCGACCGCTTTCAGCCCTTCTTGCGGGGCGCAAGAGCGTCGCCGAATAGGAGATTTACGTGTTCGACCGTTGGGGAGAGCTCGTCGTCCGTGCGCGTTTCACCGTCATTGCGGTGATGGTCGCGGCGTTGCTCGGGCTCGCAGGGTACGGCCTGAGCCTGAACGACCATCTCAGCCAGAGCGGCTGGGACGACCCCGGCTCACAATCCGTCACGGCCGCGAAGCTGGCCGACGGAACCTTCGGTCGAGACACCAACGGCGATGTGTTGGCACTCATCACTGCGCCCGAGGGCAAGACTGTCGACGACCCCGAGTTCACAGCGGCCGTCACGGCCGGCCTGAACTCGTGGGTCGCCGACAATCCGGACCAGGTCCTCAAGCTCAACGGTGCGTACTGGCGCACGGACAGCGCCCCTGCGCTGCCTGCACTGGCAGACGATTCCAAACAGCACGGTGTGGCATCGCTCGCGATCGCCGGCGACAACGACACCGAGATCGCGAACAACTTCCGCGACGTCAAGGATGCGCTGCAGATCGACGGCGTCGACGTCCAGCTCGCCGGGCTGCAGCCGGTCACCGGCTCGCTCAACGACACGATGGCCAACGACATCAAGCGCATGGAGATCCTCGCGATCCCCGCGGTCGGCATCCTGTTGTTCTTCGTGTTCGGTGGTGTCATCGCTGCGGCACTGCCGCTGATCACCGGTGGCCTGACAGTTGTCGCGGCCAACGGCATCGTCCGCCTGATCACCAACTTCACCGAAGTCAACACGTTCGTCGCACCGGTCGTGTCGCTGATCGGGCTCGGTCTCGCGATCGACTACGGCCTGTTCATGGTGTCGCGGTTCCGAGAGGAACTCGCCGAAGGCTACGAGACGGCCGCCGCGGTGCGCCGCACCGTCGTCACGTCCGGACGCACCGTCGTGTTCTCGGCGACGATGGTGATCACCAGCCTCGGCGGTCTGCTGCTGTTCCCGCAGGGCTTCCTCAAGTCGGTGGCCTACGGTGCGATCGCAACCGTGTCGCTGGCCGCGCTGACGTCGGTGACGGTGCTACCCGCGATCCTCGCGATCCTCGGTCGGCGCATCGACAAGTTCGGCATGAAGAAGTTCGGGCAGATCCAGTCGAACGAACAGGTCGAGAACAGCTTCATCGGTCGTCTGACCCGCTGGGTGATGCTGAACCCGATGAAGGTGACCATCCCGACGGTCATCGGCCTGCTCCTGCTCATCATGCCGCTGACCGGTATCAAGTTCGGCGGCATCAACGAGACGTACCTTCCGCCGGGCCATGAGACCCGCGCCGCGCAGGCGCAGTTCGACGAACTGTTCCCCGGGCAACGCACCGAACCGGTCAAGCTCGTCATCCGAGGCGCCGAGGGCGGCGACCTCAACCAGATCATCCAGACCGGCAGCGCCGCGCCTGGGCTCGTCGAGAAATTCACCATCGAAGGCCCCGCGAAGGACGGCGTCCGCGTCCTCAAGGCCGGTCTCGTCGATCGCAATGCGACCGCCGACACCATCGACTACCTGCATTCGGCGTCCTGGCCCGACGGCGTCGAGGTGTACGTGGGCGGCACTCCCGCGATCGAGCAGGACTCGATCGCGGCACTGCTCGAGACATTGCCCCTGATGATCGTGTTCGTCGTGGTGCTCACGACCATTCTGATGTTCCTTGCGTTCGGGTCGCTGGTGCTGCCGATCAAGGCCGCATTGATGAGCGCACTCGGGCTCGGCTCGACCCTCGGCATCCTCACCTGGATCTTCATCGACGGCCATGGTGCGAGCCTGCTGAACTTCACCCCCGGCCCCATCATGTCGCCGGTGCTCGTGCTCATCATCGCGATCATCTACGGCCTGTCGACCGACTACGAGGTATTCCTCCTCTCACGCATGGTCGAGGCCAGATCGCAAGGAGCGAGCACCACCGAATCAATCCGCATCGGTACCTCCCACACCGGTCGCATCATCACCGCCGCGGCGCTGATCCTCATCGTCGTCACCGGGGCGTTCGCATTCTCCGAACTCGTGATGATGAAGTACATCTCGTACGGCATGATCGCCGCGCTGATCATCGACGCGACCGTGATCCGCATGTTCCTCGTCCCGGCCGTGATGAAACTGCTCGGCGACGACTGCTGGTGGGCACCCGAATGGATGAAACGGATCCAGGAGAAGGTGGGTCTCGCCGAGCCCATCCTGCCCGACGAGCTGATGCCCGACGACGTGCCCGAGCTCATCACCGTCGGCATGTTCGGACCCTCGACGATCACGGCGACGGGATCGCACCGGTTCCCGAAGGGCATGTTCGGCGATGCCGAGGGCGCGAACGACATGATGACGCAGCCGATGCCCACGATCGCCGCCCCGCGCCCCGCCTCCGAACAACGACGGACACGCGACCTTCCGCCTCCGCAGCGTCGCTCGCATGGGCGTCCACCCGCAGCCCGCGAGCCGGGTCAGCCGGGTGTCGCGCAGGCACCGCGCGGCGACGCGCTTCCGCCTCGCCGCGGTGACCAGGTTTCCGCACCGATGCGTCGTGGACGGCCACCCGTTCCGCCCCAACAGGCTCCGGGTCAGCAGGGTGCCGGTCAGCAGGGTCCGGGTCAGCCTCCGCTGCCTACTCGCGCGATGCCTGCGTCCGGTAATCCGGCTGGTCCCCTCCCCCGCCGCGGGGCGGCAGGCCCTCAGCAGCCGGTTTCTCCGCGACAGCAGGGCCCCGCACAGCCCCCGCGCGAACAGCCGCAGACCGCGGCGATGCCGCCGCTGCCGCGCCGACAGCGTGGATCGGTGCCTCCGCCGCTGCCGCGCACGGACGTGCGACCTCAGGCACCCGGCATCACCGGAGAGAACGTCCAGGAAGGCACGGGGCGTCCTGCCCCGGCCCCCGCCCAGGGGCAGTCGCCTGGGCCGCAGGCGCAGGCCGCTCAACCCGGGGCGCATGCCCCTCACACACCGGGCCGTGATCCGCAGGCCATCGAGAGCTGGCTTTCACAGATGCGGCGGGCGCCGTCGCCCTCCGGCCGGAATCCCGACGGACCCCGGCAACCCGAAGCCAGGACTCCGAACGACCCGGCAGCGAACAACGCAGCGCAGAACAACGCAGCGCAGAACAACCCTGCACAGAACAACACTGCGCAGAACGACCCTGGGAACCGTCCTGAGCCGCCCCGGCCCGACGACCGCCGTCGGCCGCCTCCGAGCCGGGATTCCCGCGGTCCCGACACGCAGGGCAGGCGACGCCTCAACGACGACGACGATCAAACCATCAGCGTCAGCGAACTGATCGCCCGGCAGCGTCGTCCATAGAAGCGTCGCCAGGAGAAGGTGCCGCCCCGGGAATCAGATTCCCCGCAAGAACTTGCGCAGTCGCGCACCCATCGGGGGCGCGACTGTCAGGCTTCCCGCGCGAATCTTGCCGACCACAACCAAGTGCAGCGGGCCGTACGGGGCGCCCGTGCCCACCTTCGATTCCGCCGACGAGGCGATGGCCTCCAGTCCGTTGATGTCGGCGGTCGCCTCCATCGGAACCACGATGCCGATCGAGCTGAGATAGTCGCTGACCTCGATCCGCACGACCTGCGTCTGCATGACGGCCTCGGTGAAGTCGAGCGATACCGACGACGCCACGGTATCGAGCTGCAACACCGGCGGTACCTCCCATCGACCCTTGCGCGCGATCGTCGACATCCGCCCCTTGAGAACGGACCCGGCTCCCGACTGATAGATCGAGGGGGTGGTAGCGGTAGCAACCTGAGGCTCGTAGGCCGGCGCAGGCTGCGGCGGGAACTGCTGTCGGAACTCCGGGCGCATCTGGATGCCGGGTAGATCGACCAGCACCTGGTTCAGGTCTCCGCGGGTTTTCGCGGCGAGCACGGTGTCCATCCGTTCGGTGAATTCACCGAGCGACAACATGCCCTGGCCTACTGCGCGCTGCAGCAGCTCACCCACGTGTTCACGTTCTGCGTCCGACACTCTCAGATCCTTCGGGTCCATGCCGTCCACTTTAGAGTCGCCTGCGCACCGCGCAGTGCCCAGAACCACTCAGGACGGCCCCGAAAAGTCAGCCCAAGCCCTGTTCGATCGCGTATCTGGTCAACTCCACCCGATTGGCGAGCTGAAGTTTGCGCAGAGTCGCCTGCACATGGTTCTCGACCGTGCGGTGACTCAGCACCAGGCGTGACGCGATCTGCTTTGCCGACATTCCTTTCGCGACGAGTCGCAGCACCTCGGTTTCGCGGTCGGTGAGGGTCGGCGTCGCCGAGGCGCGCAGATTCGACACCGACAGTTTCCGGTACTCCCCGAGTACGAGCCCCGCGAGACCTGGCGTGAACACGGCGTGCCCCGCTGCGGTCTTGACGACAGCGTCGACGAGTTCAGCGGCCGACGCGCTCTTGACGAGATATCCGGACGCCCCTGCCTTCACTGCGCCGAGAACATCGGCGCGTTCGGACGATGCAGACAGCACGAGCACCCGCGACCGCGGCGACACCTCGAGCACCGCTCGGGTCGCATCCGTCCCACTGCCGTCCGTCAACGACATGTCCATCAGCACCACGGTGGGTTCGACGACGGCTCGCGCACGGGCCGTCCTCACGCTGTCGGCCTCCGCTGCCACGCGGAAGCCGGCTTCTTCGAGGTCGCGGGACACAGCGCTGCGCCAGATGGGATGGTCGTCGACCACCATCACGGTGATCTCAGCCATGCGGTTCCTCCTTGGGGACGCGGATCTCCCACTCGGTGCCTTCGCCCGGCGCGGTCTCGAGTTCCGCGACGCCGCCGAGCCATCGTGCCCGACCTACGATCGATTTCGATACTCCGAGGCGTCCCTGCGCAGATGCTGCGGCCAAGCGTCCGGCTTCGATCCCGATGCCATCGTCACGGACTGAGAGCACGATCTCGTCGCCGAGATCCTCGAGCAGCACGAATGCCCTGGCGTCAGGTCCGGCATGGTGCTCGACGTTATCGAGGGCGGTGGTCGCGAGCGCGACCAGCTCTCCCGCGCGCGTCCTGTCCATCACGACGGGATCCGCGGGCGCGGCGACGGTGACATCACCGTCGACCCGCATGCGCAGCATCGCGGTCAGGTCGACGTGTTGCCCACCTCGATCGACTTCGGTGTCCTGTTCGGAGATCAGGCGACGCAGCGCCTCTTCCTGTTCGCCGGCCAGCCGTGCGAGCTCGACCCGATCGACACCGAGTCCCGAGTCCTCGTCTGCGCGGCGCTGTACGAGCGCGAGCACCTGAAGGACACCGTCGTGGACCTGCCGGGCGAGCCGGTCACGTTCCTCCGTGGCCGCAGCGATCCGCACTGCGTCCTCGAGCTGACGGTGCGCCGTCCGGGCCGTCCTCATCGCGAATCCCATCGCGACGCCGCATGCGACGAGAACGGGCGCGGTCGCGTCGGACCAGAGGTCGAGGTTGACCTGGTCGCGCACCACCGCGCTGACCGCGGCCATCACGAGAGCGGAGGCGATTCCGGCGAGCGGGCCGGCGAAGAGCGCGGCAGAGATGACCGCATTGGCGACCCACAGCGTGGTGGGCATCGTCTGGTGGTGGCTGTACCAGTCGTGGTCGGAGATCAGACGGGTCGATGCCATGAGTGCGATCGCAGTGATCTGGTCGACGACAACGACCACCGGACGTTCACGAGATCCGCGTGAGAGGAGCAGCGCCGAGGTCAGCGACCACACCACGAGCACACCGATGAGGAACCAGCTCAATGCCTCGTCGGTGTAGTTCTGGACGGTCGAGAAGTGCGAACTGACCGCATAAACGACGGTGACCAGGCGAAAGACCTGCGCGGCGCGCCACAACGGAGCGTCGGGATCTGCCGTTCCCGAAGGCACGGGTATGGATTTCACCGTCTCCGCGCTCCTCGCCCTCGTGGTCGTTTTTCGGTGAATCCAACCACTCGGTGACCCCCGAGTGCGACCACAAGGTCATGTGACCGTGCGCACAGTGGTTTGATTTGAAGTCGTGCTGAGGTCATATCGTGCAGTCGCGTCGACGTTGCGTAGTCGCTGGCCGCTCTACATGGCCTCGATGGGCGCCTCGAATCTGTTCGGCGCCATGCTGGTGTTCGCCTTCGTGCGGTACGGCCTGCCCCTCGACGAGAACGAGGACATCATTGCGGACAGAGTCCGCAACTTCAGTGTCTTCGCCGTCTACCTCGCGTTCGCGGGAGTGGTGAGTCTGAGCGCGGCGGCGTTGATGTTGCGGTCGGTGGTGCGGTGGCAGTTGCGTGGCGGCCCGCCGACGCGATCCGAGCAGATGGCCGCTCTGCACGCCCCGCTGCGTCAGGCGATCGTGCACCTGGTGCTGTGGCTGCTCGGTGGTGCACTGTTCGTGTTCCTCACGGCGGAGGAGATGCCGTCGCTCGCGGTTACGGTGGCGATCACCGTCGCGATGGCGGCGACGAGCACGTTCGGTTTCACCTACATGCTCGGCGAACGCATCCTTCGACCGGTCGCCGCACGCGCACTGAGCGAGGGCCGATTCGATCGGACCATGGCGCCCGGTGTCGGTACCCGCCTGGCGATGACCTGGGGCCTGGGCACCTTGATGCCGGTCGCCGGGATCGTGCTGCTGTGCGTGACTCAGCTGACCACGGGCAACGAGTTCGGCCCCGATGCGCTCGCATGGTCGGTGCTGGCGTTGGCCGTGATGTCGATCGGGCTCGCACTCGTCCTGTCCTTGCTGACGTCGTCGCAGATCTCCGACCCCATCAAACAACTCCGCTGGGCCATCGAGAGGGTTCAACGCGGTGCGTCCGGGGTGCAGGTCGAGGTGTTCGACGGTAGTGAGATCGGCCGGCTGCAGGTGGGCTTCAACCGGATGATGTCCGAGTCCGACGAGCGTCGACGGTTGCGCGAATTGTTCGGTCAGCACGTCGGCGAAGACGTCGCGCGCCGGGCCCTGCAGTACGGGACCGACCTCGGCGGCGAGACGCGCTACGTCGCCGTGTTGTTCGTCGACATGGTGGGCTCGACGGCCACGGCCGCCGAGCGACCACCGAGCGAGGTCGTGGAGTTGCTCAACGAGTTCTTCCGGGTGGTCGTCGACGTCGTGGACAGGCACCACGGTTTCGTGAACAAGTTCATGGGCGATGCCGCCCTGGTGATCTTCGGTGCACCGCTGGACCGTCCCGATGCCCCCACTGCCGCGTTGGCCGCGGCGCGCGAGCTGCGGTTCGCGCTCAACGAGATCACCGGTCTCGACATCGGCATCGGTGTCTCTGCCGGCCTCGCGGTGGCCGGCAACATCGGCGCAGCGGAGCGCTTCGAGTACACCGTGATCGGCGACCCGGTCAACGAGGCATCGCGGCTGACCGAACTCGCGAAACTGCGTCCCAGCCGGGTGCTCGCGTCGTCGAGCGCTCTGTACTTCGCGGACGACGAAGAACGTAGCCACTGGGAGCTGGGTGACGAGGTCCAGCTCCGTGGACGGGGGCGCATGACGCACCTCGCGTGGCCCGCCCGGTCTCCCGAGCCGGCCGTGACCGACGGATAACCACAGGGACCGACGGATAACCATGCGGACCGACGGGTAACCATACGAGTGTGTCGGGCAGCGTTCGATACGCTGGCCAGGTGGCGCAGCCGCATGAGGACAGATCTGGCCCCGACGCTACACCGCGACGGGGCCGATTTCGGTGGATCAAGTGGATGTCCGCGGTCGCATTGATCGCCCTCCTCGTTGTCGAGGCGATCTACCTGTGGCCCTCGATGAGCGAATCCTGGCGGGCCCTCACAGAAATGCGCTGGGGCTGGGCCGCGGCCGCTGTGCTCGCGCAACTCGTGTCGCTGAGCGCGTTCGCAGGTCTGCTCCGCAAAGTGCTGCGGGCGGGTGGAGTTCAGGTGAGTCTGCCGCGGTCCACCTCGGTGGTCTACGGCAGTACCGCGATGGCGGTGACGCTCCCGGCAGGTCTCGTGTTCTCGACGGCTTTCACCTACCGACAGACGCGACGCTGGGGAGCGACGCCGGCGGTCGCGTCCTGGCAGCTCGCGGTGTCGGGGGTCGTCTCCACCGCCACTCTCGCCGCGCTGGGGGTCGTCGGCGCATTCGCCGCCGGTTCATCAAGCCCGGTCACCTTGTTGTTGTCCATCGCAGTGGCCGGCGGACTGCTCCTCGGCCTGCGGTATGTCGCGCAGAACCCTTCGTCGGTCAAGACCTTCGTCACGTGGAATCTCGAGCGGTTCAACAGGCTGATCAGAAGGTCGGCCGACGCCGGGGTCGACGCGTTCGAGCGTGCCCTGTCACAGCTCGAGGCTGTTCGGCTCCGACGACGCGACATGCTGGCCGTGGCCGCATGGTCGAGCTCGAATCGCGTGTTCGACATGATCTGCCTCGGGTTCGCGTGCTGGGCGGTCGGCGGCACTCCCTCGTTGGCCGGTCTGCTCATCGCCTATGCCGCGGCGAAGGCGGTCGGCAGTGTGCCGCTGGCGCCCGCCGGTCTCGGATTCGTCGACGGCACGCTGATCGCAACATTGACCGCAGCAGGCCTGAGTGCGTCGCAGGCTCTCGCCGCGGTGTTCGTGTATCGGTCGGTGAGCGTCGGGTTCGTGGCGGTGATCGGGTGGATCACCGTTGCGATGCTGTATCGGGGCGCGAGCGCCGGCGCGGAGATCGACCCCATTGCCGAACGGACCGTTCTTCAGCCCGATTGAATCCGTTCGGAAGAAAGTAGTTGCGAACTCAACTAACTTGTGTCATCCTTGATCTGTCAGCAGTTGAAGATTCAACAAATCATCGAACTCACCCCAGGAGCGCCTCATGACCGCCAGCACCACCATCCTCCCCGGCCTGACCGCAGGCACCTGGGCGATCGACCCCGTCCACTCCAGCGTCGGCTTCTCGGTCCGCCACCTCATGGTCAGCAAGGTCCGCGGCACCTTCGAGAACTTCTCCGGCACCATCGTCGTTGCCGAGGACGGCACCGCCACCGCCAACGCCGAGATCCAGGTCGACTCGATCAACACCAAGAACGCCGACCGCGACGCACACATCAAGTCCGCCGACTTCTTCGACGCCGAGCAGTTCCCCGTCGCGACGTTCGCCACCACGGGCGTGCGTGCCGACAACGGCGACTTCGTCCTCGCAGGCGACTTCACGCTGCACGGCATCACCCGCCCGATCGAGCTGAAGCTCGAGTTCAACGGCGTCAACCCGGGTATGGGCCAGGGCGCGGTCGCCGGCTTCGAGGCCACCACCGTGATCAACCGCAAGGACTTCGGCATCACCATCGAGATGCCTCTCGAAGGCGGCGGAGCAGTCGTCGGCGACAAGATCACCCTGAACATCGAGATCGAGGCCGTCGCGCAGGCCTGACACCTCGAGCCGGGCCCACGAGCACCGGGGATACCCTGGACGGGTGAGAAAGTACGCACCCGCGCTGGTCCTCGACGTCATCCTGGTCGTCGTCTTCGCTGCAGTCGGACGATCCAGCCATGACGAAGCACTCGACCTCGTGGGCCTGGCCGGAACGGCATGGCCGTTCCTCGGCGGACTGACCATCGGGTGGTTCCTCACCGCATGGCTCTACCGCGACAAGTTCGACGCCTACGCCGCAGTCCCCACGGGGCTGATCCTGTGGGCGAGCGCGCTCGTCGGAGGGATGCTCTTGCGCTCCCTGAGCGGTCAGGGCACCGCGACGGCCTTCATCATCGTCGCGACGCTGTTCCTCGGTGCCGTGCTCATCGGATGGCGTGTCATCGCTCAGGCGGTCATCCGTCGTCGGGTCGCCACCGGATGATCATCACCACCGTGTGATCATCACAACCATGTGATCGATGGCGCAATCAGCCCCATCATGCCCCGCGTCGGTGCGACAGTGATTTTCATGAGCGACACCGCGCCCCCGACCGAGTCGAAAACCGACCGCCGGTTCTTCGGACAACCGCTCCCACTCGCCAACCTCTTCGGTGTCGAGATGTGGGAGCGGTTCTCGTTCTACGGCATGCAGGGCATCCTGATCTACTACCTGTACTACTCGGCCTCGGACGGCGGGTTGGGCCTGAGCCAGCTGGCCGCCACCTCGATCGTGGGCGCATACGGCGGCACCGTATACCTGTCGACGATCGTCGGAGCCTGGATCGCCGACCGTATCCTCGGCGCGGAACGCACACTGTTCTACAGCGCCGTGCTCATCATGATCGGCCACATCGCGCTGGCGATACTTCCCGGGTTCATCGGAGTCGGGGTGGGCCTGATCTGTGTCGCCTTCGGCAGTGGCGGACTCAAAGCCACCGCGACGTCGATGGTCGGCGACCTGTACGACGAGGACGACGAGCGCCGCGACGCCGGATTCTCGATCTTCTACATGGGCATCAATCTCGGTGCCCTCGTCGGACCGTTGCTCACCGGCTTCATGCAGACCCGCTACGGCTTCCACTGGGGATTCGGGCTGGCTGCGGTCGGCATGTTCCTCGGTCTCGCCCAGTACACGATCTACCGCAAACAGTTCGGCACCATCGGCGCGGCCCCGCCGAATCCGCTCCCCGCCGACCTCCGTCTCCGGGTCGCGGGCGGCGCAGCGCTCGCGATCGTCGTCATCGCTGTCCTCGCGACGACCGGCGTCATCACCTCGGGCAACATGTCGGACATCGTGGTCGCCCTGACGATCTTCGCGGCACTCGCCTATTTCGCACTCATCCTGACAAGCAAGAAGATCACACCGATCGAACGTAGCCGGGTCTGGTCGTTCATCCCGATGTTCCTCGCGAGCGCCATGTTCTGGTCGCTCTTCCAGCAGCAGTTCACGATGGTCGCGGTGTATGCGGACACACGCCTGAACCGCGACCTGTTCGGCTGGGAGTTCCCGCCGTCGTGGGTCCAGTCGATCAACCCCGTCTTCATCATCCTGTTCGCCGGCGTGTTCGCCGCCGCCTGGACGAAGCTCGGGCCGCGGCAACCGTCGTCGCCCATCAAGTTCGCATGCGGCACCATCATCATGGGCATCGCGTTCCTGTGTTTCATCCCGATGGCCGGTGGCGGCGCCAACAGTGCCCCACTGCTCGGTCTCGTCGGAATCCTGCTGCTGTTCACGCTTGCCGAGCTGTTCCTGTCGCCGGTCGGCCTGTCGCTGTCCACCAAACTCGCGCCCAAGAACTTCCACACCCAGATGGTCGCCCTGTTCTACCTCTCGGTTGCGCTGGGCAGCGCGATGGCAGGCACGCTGGCCGGGTACTACGACGAGAACAACGAGGTGCCGTACTACCTGTGGATCGGCGGCGCCTCGATCGCCGTGGGCCTGATCCTGATCGCGTTCACTCCGCGGATACGCAAGCTCATGCAGGGAGTGCACTAGCACCGGCCAGCGCCAGCCACCCGGCAAGACCGAAACCCGCCACGGCCACTGCAACCCGCAGCAGGTTCGGCGGGATCCGCTTCACCAGCGGCGGACCACACCATCCTCCGGCGAACGCGCCCACCGCCATGGCCGCCGCGGCAACCCAGTGGACCGGTCCGAAGAACGCGAAGCCGATCGCCGCGACCAGATTTGCAACGCCGAGTAGATAGCTCTTGAGGATGCTGGCTCGCCAGATCGACTCGGACGTACAGATCAGAGTCAGAGCAAGGAAGATGACACCCGCGCCCGCCCCGAAATAGCCGCCGTACACCGCGACCACGAACAGCGCTGCCGCGAACACCCGGGGAAGATCACGCCCACCGGCCAGCTCACGGATCTTCGGCTGCAGCAGCAGGGCAAGCGACGCGAACGCGACGAGAAAAGGAACCGTGGCCTCGAACGATCCGGCCGGCGCGACCAGGAGCACCACCGCGCCGGTCAGACCCCCGAGCGCCGCATATGCCGTCCACCGCCATACCCGCGGCCCCGTGTCGACCACTTCGCGAGCAGAGTTACTGAGCGCACCCACGCCGACGCCGACCATGGCGACGGTGTTGGTGACATTCGCAGCGACCGGCGACAACCCCACCGCGAGCAACGCCGGATACGACACGAGCGATGCGAGACCGGTGACGAACCCGACGACACCGGCGAAGAACCCGGCGACGACGAGCAGCAGGACCTCGACAATCGTCACGATGCTCGAACGTACCTGTGCCGGATCAGGGTCGCTGGTCAGGGCAGGTGCGCCGGCCCGATCATGTGGGTGGCTTCGCCAATTCGATGAGGAATCGGTCGGCCATCTTCACGGCCCGGTCGCCGCCGTCGGCGTCGGCGACGAACACTGCGAACGCCACGTCGCCGGTATAGCCGAAGAACCACCGGTCGTCCCCGGCAGCGGCCGCGATCCCCGCGAGGCCCGGATGCCCCTTCAGAAAGGACGCCGGACCGTTCTGCACGTTGTCGATCATCAGTCCGCGCAGAGCGTCGGTCACATTCGCAGGCAAGGGCTCGGGCGTATCGGTGACGGTCGCGGGCTGACCCTGCACCAGCATGGGCGCGGTTGCCTCACCTCGCGCGATCGAGGCGGCGAGCAGTGCGGCGCCGAGCGGGCTGACGAGTGAATCGTCGTCGCCGTCGCCGGTGAACTGCACTACTCCCGACCGGCCGTGACCGATCTGTGCGGTCTCGAAATCGAAGCCCGGAACCGAGTACTCCACACCGAGGCCGAGGCGACGCGCGGTGTCGGCGAGATCGTTCGTGTCCACCGAACCGGGAGCGACACCGCGGTCGAGTCCGGCCGCCAAGCGCACGGGATCGAGGACGGAGCCCGCCGAGTAGAGGCCCCGGGTGGCCACGGGCCCCAGTTCCATGGCCTGGTTGTTGACGTCTGCGGCAAGGATGCCGCCGGTCGACGGCTGGATCGCGACGAGCGCCGCCGGGGTACCCGCTGTGACGACGGCTTCCTTCGCTGCGAGCTGTACGTGCGAGTCGACCGTGGCGGTCAGATCCGGAGGCGGGGGCCCTTGGGCACCGGCGACCTGGATCGGGCCTTGTTCGGGGTCTTCGAGCGTCACGGCCCATCCGGCGGTGCGGTCGCGTTCGAGCTGCCACGCCGAGCGGAGCGAATCGAGCAGCGGCGTCGAGACCCGCCGATCGGAGCTGATCAGCGTGGGTGTCTTGATGACCTCGACACCGGGGACGGCGACGATGTCATCTTCGAGGAACTGGTAGTCCTGGTCGCGGAGTTTGACCGCGGTGATCCTGGCTCCTGGATCGGAGGCGAGCCGTTCCTGCATGAGTTCGGAGGTGATGACGGGCGCCACCGGAGCGAGGACCTCGGCGAGCCGTGTCGTGCTGGCTACCTGGTCGGGCATGAACGCGGGGTTGAGAACGACCGCATTGATGGTCTGCTCCTCCATCAGAGGTTTGCCCGTGCGGTCGAAGATCTTGGGTGGGGCGGCGTCCGTGCGCACGTGGTGGACGGTGCGGCCTGCGAGGTCGGGCGCGACCACGTTGGGGCTCCACGACACCCGCCAGCCCACGGCCAGCTTCCGGACGGAGCCGTCGACCTGGTAGCGCCAGTCCTTGTTCTCTCCGAAGCTCCAGTCTGCGGTGAGTGTGAAGTACCCGGAATCCTCGTTGAGCTCGACGAATTGGGTGACGTCGTAATCGACGCTGCCGTCGGACAGTCCGTCGAACACCTGCGCCAGCACGGGCTCGGCGGCGTTCGGGTACGAGGTGAGTTCGGCGGCGACGTCCGGTTCACGGTCGTTGAGTGCCTCGACGAAATCGTCGACCAGGATTGCGGCGTCGCTGCGCGGGTCGTTGAATACGAACGTGTTCAAACCCACTGCCGCGGCCACGGCCACGGCGGCACCGAGGGCGACAGTGCGAACGCCGCGCCGGCGCTGCCACTCTCGAAATCCCATACATTCCAACCTTTACTCCAGCAACATCGGCCACAAGCACGAGTTGTCTACGATGCCGTCACGATTGCGCTACATCCGAGAAGGTCACCCCCTCAGCCACTGTCCGGCCGTCTCCACAGCCGGAGCCGAACCGTCCGCCCCTGCGATGAATACTGCGAACGCCAGATTATCTTGCGCGCCGATGAACCAGCCGTGTGCCCCGCCCGCGGTACCTGCTGCCCCACTGCTGCCACCGTACTCTGCGGTTCCGGTCTTCCCGATGAGTTGGGAAAAGTCGCTCAGCATGCTCGCTGTACCGTCGGTTACAGTCTCGCGCATCATTGTTCGCAATGCTGCGGTCGTGTCGTCCGGCGCCGGTGCGACCTCCTGGTCGGCGGTTGCCGGTTGCCCTTCGACGATCATCGGCAACGGTGTCGTGCCACCCGCGATCGACGCGGCGACGAGCGCCATCCCGAACGGCGACGCCGTCACCTGCCCCTGCCCGATCGCGCCCTCGACACGTGCAGCCATCGACTCCATCGGCGGGACGTTGCCGGTCACTGTCACGAGTCCGGGCGTGACGTAATCGATGCCGAGTCCGAACTGCAATGCGGCGTCGGTCAGCTCCGTCGGCGGCATGTCCACGGCCAGTCCCGCCATGGTGGTGTTGCACGAGGACGCGAACGCCGTGTGCAGCGGTACCTCGCCCAGTTCGAAGCTCTCGTCGTTGGGGATGGTCCGGTCGCCGATCGTCGCGACCCCGGGGCACGGGAGCACCGTGTCGGGCCCGGCGAGTCCTGCCTGCAGTGCGGCCGACGTCGTCACCGTCTTGAACGTCGACCCCGGTGGATACAGCCCGGTGAGCGCGACCGCGCCTTCCCGATCGGCCGCAGCGTTCTGCGCGACGGTGCGCACCGCGCCGGTGTCGGCGTCGATCCCGACGATCACCGCCGGCTCCTCGCGCGATGCGAGCGCAGCTTCCGCCCGGGTCTGCAGATCCGCATCGATGGTGGTGTACAGGTCGGGGGCCTCGGTGGCGTCCACGCCCGCGATCGATCGTACGGTTCCGTCGGCGGCCACCGACTGCACCGCCCAGCCCGCGGTCGCGGCCTGGTTGTCGTGCCACATCTCGTCGAGGCCGGACCACACGGGTGAGGAGAGACCACGATCGGCGGTGAGCAGTCGCGGCTGCGGCGCGAGCGTCACCCCGGGCAGTGCCGCAAGCTGCTCCTCGATGGGCGCCAGGTCCGTCTCGCGCAGGACCACCGCGGTCACCGGCGCACCCGCCGCCTCCGCGAGGTCGGTGGCGAGGGAATCCGCGGTGATCGTCGGCGCTGCGGTGGCGAGAACCGGCGCCACCGCAGCGGGGTCTGCGGACGAATCGAGGTTGACGAGCGTGACGATCTGCTCACTCATCAGCGGCTGCCCCGCACTGTCGAAGATGGTGGGCGGTGTGCCCGTCGTCGGGGTGTAGCGCAACGACGTGCCCGCGCTCAGCTCCGGCGCGAGCACGGTCGGGTCCCATCGGACCCGCCATCCGTCGTCGTCATCCGACTCTTCGGCGGCATCGTCGATCGCAGAGCCCGTAGTGCGATACGACCAGTCCTTCCCCTCCCCGAAGTTCCACGACACGTCCAGGTCGAACGTGTCGCCGTCGCCGACCCCCGCGAGCGTCACGGTGGGATCGTCGTTCCTCAAACCCTCGAACAGGCCCGAAATCATCTCCTGCGCAGCAGTCGGATCCGTGGTGAGCGCGGCAGCAGACGCTACATCGCCTGCCGCGAGGGCCGCTGCGAACTCCTCGGCCACCGTGTCGGGCTGATCCGGACCCGTCGCGCAACCCGCAGCGCCGAGTGCGACGGCGAGCGCCGTCATGAACGTGCCTGTCCGTCGACCGATATGCATGGTCACGATCATGCCGGAGATCGAAGAACGGTGCGGCTGCCCGAGGCCACGGACCGGTGAACGGTGCGACAACCGACAGAGCATCGATCAACCAGAGCATCGATCAACCGACAGGACATTTATTCGCTTGCACGACCCGCGACACTGCGCTTACCGTAGAACACGACTTTGTTCCCGGCGTTCGGAGAAGGCATTGCTCCTGTAGAGGTTCCCGACCCACCGCACGATGCGTGCGGGCCGTCTCTCACCTCCAGGAGTCCGTATGTCTGTACCCATTTCTGCATCCAGCAGTGTCACGCTGTCCGCTCTCATGTACGAGCATCCCGACGGCACCCGCGTCTTCGACGGTCTCGACGCGACGTTCACCGTCGGCCGCACCGGGCTCGTCGGACGCAACGGAAGCGGTAAAAGCACACTGCTACAAATCATCTCAGGTGAGTTGTCGCCGGCGCGCGGGTCGGTGACGGCATCCGGCAGCGTCGCGTACCTGCCGCAGGACATCACCCTCGATCCCACCGTGTCGGTCGCCACCGTCCTCGGAATCGATACCGCACGAACAGCGTTGCGAAGAATCGAATCCGGAGACGGCACGGCCGACGACTTCGACGCCGTCGGCGACCGCTGGGATGTCGAGGAGCGCGCACTCGCGACCGTGCATCGGCTCGGACTCGATCGAATCCTGCACGACGAAAACGATTTCGACCGCACCGTGGGAACGCTCTCCGGCGGGGAGACCGTTCTCCTCGGTCTCACCGCACGCCTGCTCGCCGAACCCGCGGTGCTGTTGCTCGACGAACCGACCAACAATCTCGACCCGGCCGGTCGCGGACGCCTGCACGATGCCCTCGACCGCTTCCCTGGCACCGTGATCGTCGCCGGCCACGACCGCGAACTGCTCGAGAGGATGGAGTCGATCGCCGAACTGCGCGACGGAAGTCTCCGGATGTTCGGGGGCGGTTTCAGCGACTACGAGCAGATCGTCGAAGCCGAACAGGAGGCGGCACAGGCCGCGGTACGGGACGCGCGCAGCGACGTGCACAGGCAGGCCCGCGAACTCGCTGCCGCGCAGATCACACTCGATCGGCGAGCGCGCTACGGCAAGAAGATGTTCGAGAACAAGCGTGAGCCGAAGATCATCATGGGCATGCGTAAACGGCAGGCGCAGGAGTCCGCAGGCCGGTATCGCCGCGAACACGAGGGCAACCTCGAATCCGCCCGCGCCCAGCTCGACCGAGCGCAGGATGCCGTGCGAAACGACCGCGAGATTCGTGTGGACCTGCCCGGCACTTCGGTCCATTCCGGTCGCCGGGTCGCCGACGGGCCACTCGAGATCGTCGGGCCCGAACGCATCGCGGTGCGCGGGCCCAACGGGTCGGGCAAGACGACGCTGCTGGGCCGGATCGCGGTGGCCGGACCGCTGGTGCCGTACGCGCTACTCCCCCAGCGCCTCGACATCTTCGACGACACGAAATCGGTGGTGGCGAACGCTGAAATGCGCGCGCCGCACCTCCCCCCTCAGGAGGTGCGGGCACGCTTGGCGCGCTTCCTGTTTCGAGGGTCCGACGCCGACGTACCCGTCGGAGTCCTCTCGGGAGGCGAACGCCTCCGCGCGGCGCTGGCCATCATCCTCGCTGCCGATCCTGCTCCGCAGTTGCTGATCCTCGACGAACCGACCAACAACCTGGATCTGCCGAGCCTCGCACACCTGACCCAGGCGTTGCAGGCGTTCGAAGGTGCCCTCGTGGTGGTCTCGCACGACGAGCGGTTCCTCGACGAGATCGGGGTGACACGGTCGGTTGTGCAGTCGATGCCGCCGAGGGACACCGGCGCTCCGGACGCGTGCGCGAGACCGGGCTCGTGCACGGCCGGATCAGACGGGTAGAGGCTGCGCTGCCGACGACATGATCGACCCCACCAGAGCGCTGATCATCCGCTTCATCACTTCGATTGCATCCGGCACCGACAGCCCCACGACGTCGCGCAGCGAGACCCAAGTAGGCCACGTCGACGCGATGGCGATCGCCTGCACGACCTGAACACGTGCCGTGTCGTCGGATCGGGTGAACTCTCGTGCGAAGAGCATTCGCACTTCGATCTCCGCTCGCTCGAGATAGCGATGACGGTCGCGTCGCAGTTCCTCCGAGAACGGCGCCCGAATCTCCGACGACCGCGAGAAAGGTGCGATGTACTCGAGCGCCTCGGCACGCTGACGGCAGTACCGGTCGATGCGTTCCGCGAGCGGCAGATTCGGATCCACCGGTTCGTGCGCATCGTCCTGACGACGCATCAATTCGGCCCCCGTTGCCGAGAAGAGCGTCTCGAGGTCACCGAAGTGCCCCCACAATGAGCGCAGTGATACTCGTGCCCGTTCGGCGATCTGCGCGCCGGTCGGCTTGAGCTCACCGTCGCGGATCAACGCGATATGTGCGTCGATGACCGCTTGGCGCGTGCGTTCGGCGCGTGCCGACCGGCCGTCGATGCTGATCGGTGCGGTCGGCCTGTCGTCGAACCGGATTCTCGGCCGGTCTCGCGGCCCGTTCTCTCCCCCGTGCATCGTGATCCTCCCCGATACTTGTGCACATCAATTTATGGTTATCACCAGTTACAGGTAAAATGCCTCCTGTACCTCGGTCACATGCCAAGATATGCGAAGACACCGGGCAATTACCACTACCCGGTTTCTTTCGGCGCGGTTCTCGCATTACCGAGCGAACCGACGAACTGCGGGAATTCACCCCAAAACAGTCATTTCGGTCAGTCGGCCAGCAGCCCCTTCGCAATATGGGTCACCTGAATCTCGTTGCTCCCCGCGTAGATCATCAGTGACTTCGCGTCGCGCGCGAGTTGCTCGACACGATATTCGGCCATGTAACCGTTACCGCCGAAGAGCTGCACCGCTTCCATCGCAACCTCGGTCGCAGCGCGCGACGAATACAGTTTCATCGCCGACGCCTCCGACAGGCTCACCGGCTTGCCCGCTTGCGCCCGCTCGATCGCGCTGAACACCATGTTCCGCACGTTGACCCGCGCGATCTCCATCTCGGCGAGCTTGAGCTGGATGAGCTGGAACTGCGCGATCGCGGTACCCCACAACTTGCGCGACTTCGCATACTCGGTGCACAACGACAGGCACTGCTCGATGATGCCTAGCGACAGATAGGCGATGCCGATGCGCTCGGCCGCGAACGATTCCTTCGCACTGCTCTTACCGTCGCTCTTCCCGCCGTCCTCGGTCTCCCCGAGCAGACGATCACGAGTGATGCGCACATTGTCGAAGAACAACTCGCCGGTGGGCGAGGAATTCATGCCCATCTTCTTGAACGGCAAGCCCTGGGTGAGGCCCTCCATGCCCTTGTCCAGCACGAACGCGAGAACTTTGCGGTCGCGTCGATCGATCGTCGTGTCACCGTCGTCGAGCTTGGCGTAGACGATGATGACGTCGGCGTACGGACCATTGGTGATGAAGGTCTTCTGTCCGTTGAGGATGTAGTCGTCGCCGTCGCGGCGCACGGTGGTCTTCATGCCGCCGAATGCATCGGAACCGGAATCCGGCTCGGTGATGGCCCAGGCGCCGACCTTGTCGAAGGTCACCAGTTCGGGCAGCCAGCGCTTCTTCTGAGCGAGCGTGCCGCGACCACGGATCGTGCCTGCGGTGAGCCCCAGGCTCACACCCATCGATGCGACGAGGCCCAGGCTCACGCCCGCGATTTCGATGTTGAGCAGTGCCGCCATGCCCGGCGACCCGCCCATTCCCCCTGAGCCACCGGACGTGCTCTCGCCCTTCTCCTCTTTCTCGAGGGCCCGTTCGAGGGACTCGCGTGCCATCTCGTCGATCCCGAATGCGGCAAACATCTTGCGGATGATGTCGAACGGCGGGAGCTCACCGGACTCGAGCTCATCGACGTGGGGGCGGATTTCCTTCTCGATGAATCCGCGCAGCGCGTCGCGGAACATGAGGTCTGTGTCGGACCACTCGTACATGAAAGAAAATATAGAACATGTTCCTGTTTGTGTATACGGTCGACACGGAACCGACCCGGTGAAAGCCGCTCGAGAATCTGCCTACCGGCGCTAGCCTTGCGCCCACGAACGTGAGATGGGGGCACTGTGACCGTGGACGTACTCGCCATGCACATGAGCGACGGACTTATCACCCCGCGTGCATCGGCACTGTTCTACGTGGTGGCCGCGATAGGTGTCGCGCTCGCCGCATGGCGCGCACGGACCGAGCTGACCGAGAAATCCGCCGCGACCGCGGCACTCGTGACCGCACTCGTCTTCGCAATGCAGATGATCGACGTACCGGTCCTGCCCGGAGTGAGCAGCCATGTCCTCGGCGGCGCAGTGGCGGCACTGCTCCTCGGCCCCTTCACTGCCGCCCTGTGCCTGACGTTCGTGCTCACTGTCCAGGCGTTCCTGTTCGCCGACGGTGGCCTCACCACGCTCGGGGCGAACACCACCGTCATGGCTCTCGTAGGAGTCGCGGGCGGCTACGGGACCGCCGTCGCTCTTCGCGCATACCTTGCCTCTCGCGACACCGCCCACCGCGACACGTGGTCGCCCACCGCCGGCACCTTCACCGTCGCATTTGCCGCGGGGTGCGCTTCGGTGTTCACGGCGGTCACCGGATTCGTGGTCGTGTACGCGATCTCCGGCGCTGCGCACATGCCGCTGTCCACGCTCGCGTACCTGTACGGCGCCCACGCGCCGGTTGCACTCCTCGAAGGTCTCGTCACCGGGGCGGTCGTGGTCGCCGCAACGGGCGCGTCGCACACCCGCCTCGTGACCGCGCTCGGTGTCGCCGCATTCGGCGTCGCGGGCATCCTGTCCACCTTCGCCGTGTCGACCTTCACCGCCGACACCCCCGACGCGCTCGAAGCCGCAACGCTGCGGGGGTGCGACACCACACAGACTTCACCGACCGGGAACTGCATGGCCCGCGGCGTTCGGGAGCATCGCCTCGCGGGCAGTGCCCTGGCCGACTACAGGGTCGGGGGTCAGGAGGGTTCGACCGGAGCCGCTGGCGCGATCGGAGTACTCGCGACTATTGCAGTCGCAGGCACGGGGTTCCGTGCGCTCACACGTCGGCGCGAGTCCGTCGCGCACTTCGAGCTGCCTCGATGAGCGCCTGCGCGAGGTCGCGACCACGACGGATCGGCTCGGTCGAGTGTTCGAACTTCGAACCGGCGAGCGCCCCGTCGTAGATCAACCGCACGCGCTCGGCCGTGGGGTTCGAGTCTGCGGCACCCGCCCGGTCGAGTAGTTCCACGACGGTGTCGAGGAGCCACGCGCGATGCGCAAGAACCGGCTCGATCCGCTCTTCCGGAAACTCCGTGGCGGCATTCGCGTACTGGCATCCCCGGAAGTTCTTGCCGGGTGCCGAGGCGAATGCGAGATCGAAGAAGGTCAGAATCCGCTGCACCGGGTCGTCGATATCCGAGACCGCGTCGTTCCACCGGGCGCGATCGCGGTGGTCGAGGCGATCGAGATAAGCGTGGACGAGTCCGTCCTTCGAACCGTAGGACGAGTACAGGCTCGCGCGGGCGACGCCCGACTCTGCGAGGATCCTGTCGACACCCACCGCACGGATACCGAACTCGGCGAACAGCGCGCTGGCCGTGTCCAGGAGTCGTTCCGCGGGCGGTCGCTTGGCGGGAGTTTCGACTGTGGTGCGCACGCAGAAAAGACTAACGGATCGGCGCGATAGACAGATCGTTCTATCCAGATGAATCGTGGCTTCTGTGACACGCTGTCTTCTGACCCGTCGCCTGCACGTGGATCTCGTGCGGGTGGCCGGTGCTGCGTGTTGTCGTTTCCCGCGCTGACCGGCCCATATCTCGCCTCGCCCGTCGCCTCCTGACGTACGCCTGCGCTCACCCCTGCCGTCAGCATGCCCACCCAGCTCTACCCGGAAGGTGACCCCATGTCGCTGTATCTCTACGAACTCGTACCCACCGAAGGCCAGGCCGAGGCCGCCATCAAGGCATTCGACGACGCAGTCGTCGCCGGCGGCGGCGAACTGATCGAGTCGCAGGTAACAGCAGGCGGCACGCGCATCTTCGCGGTCGCCGAGTTCAACGCGTGCCGCGCAGCACAGCTCGAGGCAACCACCCTCGACGTCGCAGAAATCGTGGGTCCCAACGAGGTTCGTCTCGTCGGCGCCGAGCTCGACCAGATCAAGGCCGCGCGCCCCGTTGCCGGCTACCTCGTCGAGTGGGACATCCCCGATACCATCGACATGGAGACCTACCTCGCGCGCAAGAAGGCCAACTCGCCGAAGTACGCGAACGTCCCCGAGGTCAGCTTCCTTCGTACCTACGTCCGCGAGGACATGGACAAGTGCCTGTGCTTCTACAACGCTCCCGACGAGGACGCCGTTGTTCGCGCTCGCGAAGCCGTCAGCACCCCGATCAACCGCATCCACTCCCTCGAAGGATAAGTAACCCGATGACCGCGGCCACCCAGAAACCGAACGAGCAGCTCGACACGATCGCCGAATTCGTACGCGACCGTGCCGCCGCTCTCGATCGCGGCGAGACCGACATCCGCACCGACCTCGCGCGCATCGGCGAGCTCGGCCTGCTCGAGAACGGCCTGGGCGGAAAGTGTCTCGACCACATGGTCGCGGTCATCGACGGGATCGCCGCCGAATCCCTCACCGTCGGGTTCTCGCTGTGGGCTCAGCGGATGACACTCGAGTACCTCGATCGCGCGCCGGAACACCTGCGCGCGAAGTACTGTGACGAGCTCGCATCGGGCCGACTCGTGGGCGTCACTGCCATGGCTGCTGCGCTCAAGTACCTCGCAGGGCTCGGCGAACTTCCCCTGCTCGCGGAGCGTACCGACGATGGACTCACCATCTCCGGTCCGATCCACTGGGCTTCCAACGTCTTTCCGGAATCACTGATCGTGTTTCCTGCCCGTACCACCGATGGCGGCCACGTGATCGCCGCGGTACACGCCGATGCAGCGGGCATCCGCATCAACTCATCACCCGAACTGCTCGCGCTGGGCGCCACCTCGTCGACGTCACTGACATTCGAGAACGTCCGAATCCCGGCGTCCGACATCATCTCCGAAGATCTCGCCGAGTTCTGCGGCGCCATCCGCCCCACCTTCCTGCTGCTGCAGACCTCGTTCTGTCTCGGCATCGCCCGCGCATCACTGTCGGAAGCATCGTCACGCCTCCACGGTCTCGGTGAGCAATTCGTCGACGAATACGAGCTTCTCGCACAACAAGGCGAATCACTTCGAGAGCGCCTGTACCGATTCGCCACCGACCCGTCCGCGGTGTCCGGAGCCGATCTGGTCCGTCTGCGCCTCGACGGCTCGGTCGTCGCAGTGGCCGCGACACGTCTCGAAGCGACGCTGCGCGGCGGCGCCGGATACGCGTCCGCGAGCGCAACGAACAGACGCTTCCGTGAGGCAGCGTTCCTCCCCATCCAATCTCCCTCGGAAGGACAGTTGCGATGGGAACTCTCGAAGTTCGAGTAGCGGGCGCCTACAAAAGTTTCGCCGGTCGGCGCGAACCCGTCCTCCGAGGACTCGACCTCGACGTCCCCACCGGCGAGTTCCTCGTGCTACTCGGCAGCAGCGGAAGCGGAAAGTCGACACTCCTGCGAATCATTGCGGGTCTCGATCACCTCGATCGTGGAGAGATCGACTGGCCCAGCACCGACGGCGACACCCGCCCGAACACGGGTATGGTGTTCCAGCAGCCGTACCTCATGCCGTGGCTGACCGTTCGCGAGAACATCTCTCTCGGTGGACGTTTCAAGAATCACCGCGAGCAGTTCGACATCGCATACGCCGACGAACTACTCACCCGGTTCGGATTGTCCGGCCTCGCCGGCTACTACCCCGATCAGTTGTCGGGTGGGCAGGCGCAGCGCATTGCCGTGATCCGCGCGGTCGCGGTGCGTCCGCGCCTGCTGCTGCTCGACGAACCATTCAGCGCGCTCGACCCCGCGACACGCGCCGATCTGCAGTCGTGGCTCAGCGACCTCGCCCGAGACCTCGCCTTCACGACGGTGCTGGTCACACACGACATCGACGAAGCACTTCGTCTCGCCGACCGGATCGCATTGTTCGGCCGAGGAGGCACGGTGCAGCAGCAGTGGCGCATCGCCGACGTCAACCAGGAGGAACGGGCACCGTTGCGCACGGAAATCCTCGAACATTACCGCGATTCGTCGCTGACTCCGTCATGAACAGGAAATCGTGAGCGGAAACCTGACGCGGCGAACCCTGATGCAGGGTGCGCTCGGACTCGCTGCTGCCGGTGGTGTACTCGGCGCAGCCGATCTGGTGCGCACCGCTGCAACCGACCGCACCAACACCACAGGGCAACTCCGCATCGGCTACCTGCCGATCACCGACGCCGCGCCGCTGCTCGTCGCGCACGGCGCCGGCCTGTATCCGAACGGCATCGTCGACAGTGCGAAACCGGTGCTGTTCCGCAGCTGGGCGTCGCTCGCGGAGGCATTCGTCAGCAGGCAGGTGGATGTCGTGCATCTGCTGATGCCGCTCGCCGTCCAATTGCGGTACAGCCTGGCAGGTTCCGCGCGCGTTCTCGGATGGAACCACACCAACGGGTCCGCGTTGACCGTCGCACCGCACATCACCGACCTCGGACAGCTTGCGGGCGAGACCATCGCTATCCCGTTCTGGTGGTCGATCCACAACATCGTGGTTCAGCAGTTGCTGCGTGAACACGGACTGACGCCGGTGGTCCGACAGGCTCCGTCGAAATCCGCGCGCACCGTCGGCCTCGTCGTCATGGGTCCGTCCGACATGATCCCGGCATTGGCGAACGGCTCGATCGCGGGATTCACCGTCGCCGACCCGTTCAACGCCGCCGCCGAACTCCGCAAGGTGGGCCGGATCCACCGCTTCCTGGGCGATCTGTGGCGCGACCATGCGTGCTGCGCGTTCCTCGTCCACGAGGATGTCATCGAACAGAATCCCGCGGCAGTGCAGTCCCTCACCGATTCGGTGGTGTCCGCCCAGTTGCAGATCGGGTCGGATCGTCCGGCCGCCGCAGCAATGCTCTCCGAGCGGTATCTGCCGCAGCCGCTTCCCGCGATCACGACGGCCCTGACCTATCCGGGACGCGAAGCCGGAACCCGGCATCCGCAGTGGGCGCCACAGCGGATCGGCTACCAGCCCTTCCCGTTTCCCAGCTTCACCGCGGCGCTCGTCGAGTCGATGCACGGCACGGTCGTCGACGGCAACACCGATTTCCTGTCGCGGATCGACCCGTCGACCGTGCACCACGACCTCGTCGACGACCGGTTCGTCCGCACGTCGCTGACCCGAATTTCCGGCACCGACGCATTCGGGCTACCCGCAGATCTCACCCGCATCGAGGAGGTCGACCCCACGTGAGCACCCCGCCCCGGTCCGCCCGGAGTGTTCCGCTCCTGCCGCAGACCATCGCGATCGTCATCGCCGTGGCCCTGTGGTGGCTGGTCACCACCGTCGTCGCCGGACCCGATTCGCTCGTGCGCGAATTCGCACCACAGTATGTGGGGCCCGCGATCGTGGATCTGTTCGCCCGCGGAGTACTGCTACCCGACATGCTCGCAAGCCTGTGGCGGCTTCTCGTCGGCCTGCTGATCGCCGCAACATTCGGCATTCCGCTCGGACTGCTGATCGGACTCAACCCGGTCGTCGAGAAGGCGACCATGCCGGTCATGCAGTTCCTGCGGATGATCTCGCCACTGTCGTGGGCTCCGATCGCGGTGGCGCTGTTCGGAATCGGGCACCAGCCGGTGTTCTTCCTCATCGCAGCCGCTGCAATCTGGCCGATCGTCATCAACACCGCCGCCGGTGTGCACGCCATCGACCCCGGACACCTCATGGTGGCCCGGTCCTTCGGCGCGACACGTATCGAACTGCTCACGACGGTGGTGCTGCCCTCGATCCGCTCCCAGGTGCAGACCGGCCTGCGGGTGGGGCTCGGAATCGCGTGGGTCGTGCTCGTCCCCGCCGAAATGCTGGGTGTGCGTTCGGGGCTCGGCTATCAGATCCTCAACGCACGCGATCAGCTCGCCTACGACCAGGTGATGGCCGTGATCGTCGTGATCGGCTTCCTCGGATTCTGGCTCGACTGGGCTGCGCGGCACCTGCTTCGCGAGCGTCGGACACCGATTCGTATGGAGGACGCCGACGCTCACCAGCCGGTGTGAGGACCTACTTCGGCATCAGGACGAACACCGGAATCTCGCGTTCGATCCGTTCGGCGTACAGATCGTAGTTCGGCCACGTCGCCACCAGCACACGCCACATCTCATCCCGTTCGGCACCTTCGGCGACCCGCACCGACACTGCGCTGCCGGTTCCGCGGTAACGCACCGACGCCTCGTTCGCCGCGCTCAGGTTGTGCACCCACGCGGGAGGTGCAGGATTGCCCCAATTGGATCCCGCGACCAGCCAGCCGCCATCGTGTGGCACGCACAGCAGCGGGGTCGTGCGCAGCACGCCGGTCTTCCGTCCGGCGACAGTCAGCATCAACTCCGGTAGTCCCGTCGCCGTCAGGAGCGTGAATCGTCCGCGCGTCAGTTTCTGTATCGCACGATCCACACCGACGATGACGCGGGCGTAGCGCGGCAACCACGGCTGAGCACCCAGGTGGACGGCCACCCGGCGAAGCGGATTCACAGGGTCAGCGACCCCAGCCGGCGAGTACGGTGCGGATCGCAGCGACCAGTGCCAGCGGCTGATCGAACATCGGGTGGTGCCCGGCGGCCGGCAGTTCCACCATCGCCGCATCGGGTCCGAGCTGCTCGCGAATCTGCGACAGGAGCGGTTCGCGGATGATGCCGTGTTCGCATCGGTAATACGTGAGGGGGCAGCCCTGATGCAACACCTCGAGGCTACGGCGAGCCTCCCTGCCCATGCGTAGGTTGTCGAACTTCCAGGACCAGCCACCGTCGACCTCTTTGAGCGACGTACGGGCGATGTGGTCGAACACGTACGGTTCGGCCTGCTCCTGGGGCGGTACGAGCCGGAATCGCGCTACTGCGGCATCGACGGACGGGTACACCTTCGGCGGACCGCTGTTCGCGACCGTCTTGGCACGCATCTCGAGCTCTTCCGGCGTTATGTCCCGGATCGGTGAGTCGAGAATGACGACACCGGCCAGCCGATCGCCGTGCAGTGCGGACGTCACGAACGAGACGATTCCGCCCATGCTGTGACCGACCAGCACGGGCGGGCCCGAAATGCCGCCGTGCTCGGCCGCACCGAGGACCTCATCCGCCCAATATTCGAGGCTGTACTGCTCACGGTGGTCACTGTCGCCGTGTCCGCTCATGTCGAGCGCGACCACGCGGCGACCGGCCGCCAGCTGCGGTCCGATGTGGTCCCACCAGTGCGAATGCGCCATACCACCGTGGACGAGGACTACACCGGGTGTGCCCGCTTCACCCCACGCACGGTAGGAGATCGTCGCACCCGACACCGTGTACTTGCCGGTCTCGACGGGCGCAGCAAGCGCGTCGACGAACCACTGCGGAGCAGAACCGTTCTCATTGCTCATTACTCGAACTTATGCGAAGTGTGACTCCCACCAACAATTGGGCCAGAAATTCGACCCGCGGGTCCTCCTGTTCGGGTTGCGCATGCACGGTCGCGACGAGTGCTTCACCGTCGAACAGATGGACGAGCGAGAACAGAATCATGTCGAACTCGGCGGGTTCGAAACGCTCTGCGATAGGCAGCGAGCGAGCGAACTCGGCGATCGCGGCGTGGTAGCGCGCAGCCATGGGTGCGAGGTGTTCACGCAGCCGCATGTCGGTTCGAGCGGCACCGAGCAGTTCGTACCACGCCGCGTTGATCGGTGCCCTCGTGGCCTTTCGGAGCAAGATCAGACACGCACGCACGGTCTCGATGCCTACCGGGTCGGCGCCGGTGTCTCCGAGCAACCCGAGCCCGGCCCGGAAGTTCACGAGCTGCCGGCTCCTGACCTCGTCGGCAGCCGCAACGATCACATCCAGCCGTGTGGGGAAATGCCGGAACACTCCGCCCGACGACACCCCGGACCGCGAACAGATCTCACCGATCGTGGTGGAGGCATATCCCAGTTCGGCAAGGGAGGTGATGGTTGCGTCGAGAATCCGTCCGATGGTTTCCTCGCGTCGCTGCTTCTGGGTGCGACGAGTGGGGGCCGGGATCGTCACGACGGGTGGGCCACCGGCGTTGCTCGCGCCGGCGCCGGGCTTCGCTCCTCGACACCCGCGCGCAGGAACCGTCCGGTCCCGACGCTGGTCCCGTAGCCGGGCACGAAGTTGCCCTCCCGGAACACCACCTTCCCTGCCACGGCGGTCGCGCTGACAGCCGCGTCGTTGCGGTTGACCATCCGGCTCAGACCACCGAATTCGGCCATCGTCGCTTCGTGATACGCGTCCACATCGCCGTTGAGTCCGTTCGGGTCGATCACCACGAAGTCGGCGCGGTCACCTACTCTCAGGTGCCCCGCGTCGATCCCGTAGAAATCGCCGAGTTCGCCTGTGAGCTTGTGGACCACTTCTCCGAGGGGCATCACGGGGGTGCCCCGCTTCTCGTTGTCGTGGATGCGGCGCAGCAGGCAGATTCCGAAGTTGTAGAAGGCCATGTTGCGCAGGTGCGCACCCGCGTCCGAGAATCCGACGGTGACACCCGGGGTCCGGATCAACCGGTTCGCGACCTTCTCGCGGTCGTTGGCGATCACTGTGTGCCACCGGAACTTCCGTCCGTGTTCGACGACCAGGTCGAGGAAGGTGTCGACGGGGTGGAGTTTCCTGCTGCGGGCGACGTCGCCGATGGAACAGCCTACGAGCGACTCGTCGGGACATTCGGTGATACGGGTGTCGTCGAAGTCGCGGTGCCACACGCGCGGTGAGAACTTCTTCTCGAAGTCCTGGCGGAACCACCGCCGGTAGGCCTCGTCCTTCAACAGATCATTGCGGCCGAGTTCTTCTTTCAGATGTAGCGCAGCACGACCCGAGCCGAACTCTTCGAACACCACGAGATCGATGCCGTCGGAGTGCACTTCGAATGTGGTGGGCAGGTGCTGCCAGCGGAATATGCCCTTGCCGAGCCGATTGGCGACATAAGCGATCGGGCCGAAGATCCGGTTGACCCACCGCTCGGCCTTGGTATCGGCGGCGGCCAGCACCGACGCCTTCATCGGACGCCGTCCGAGGCCGGTACTCGCGAGAGCGAAGAAGGCAACGTCGTATTTGGTGTTGAGGTTCGGGACTGCCTGGAGTACGCGTCCACGGCGGCGCAGAATACGATGCAGGCGGCGGAATTCCGACCACGATGCATGAGTCGACGGCAGCGTGCGGGAACGGTAGCGATCGCCGTCCATCTTGTCCCACGGGTTCGTCATGGTGGAGACGCCGAGGAACCCGGCGTCGAGTGCCTCGTTCACCTTGTCGTCGATCGCCGTGAGCTCGGAGCGGGTCGGCCTTCCTGCGGCCTCGGTGGATCGCCCGAGCCCCATCACCGACGCACGCACATCCGAATGACCTATAAAGGCAGTCACATTGGGCCCCAGGGGCATGCGGTCGAGGGCCTCGACATACTCACGCGGCGAAGTCCACGTTTTCGTGGATTCCAGTGCGCGCAGCACATGATCGCGGGGCAGCGCCTCTACGCGACTGAACAGGTCTGCACCGTCGAGTGCGTTGACATAGACGGTCGACAGCGAGCAGTTACCCATGAGCACGGTGGTGACCCCGTGTCGCACGGACTCCGGCAATCCCGGCCCGACAAGCACTTCCGCGTCGTAATGGGTGTGGGTGTCGACGAAGCCCGGCATCACCCACTTGCCGTGCGCGTCGATGACGTCGGTGCCGGGCCCGACGGGCAACTCGTCGGTGGTTGCGGTCGCGACAACACCGTCGCGAATACCGAGATTTCGCACGGTACCGGGAGAGCCTGTTCCGTCGAACCAGAGTCCGCCGCGCACGACGACGTCGTATACATCGCCGCCGCCTTCATGTTTGTGATCCACACCACTGGTCATCCCGAGAGCGTAGGCCCAAATAGAGGATGAACACTCTCGAAGTTTATTCCGTTACCGAATCGTTACTCGAACATCCATTCGAGCACAATTTGCTGGGGAACATGAGTTCGAATGGGGATGGGTTCGAGCAGGCCAGCGACACCGTCGCGGCACTCCATGTCCTCACCACCCTGGACCTCACGACGCTGGATCTCACCACCCTGCCCGACGCCGACATCGCACGCCTCCTTCAGACGGCAGAAACGGCACGCCGCAAACTCGACGGTCTCGGCAATCGGCTCATCGGCGAAATGCAGGACCGCGGCATCCACAACACCTTGACTACTCCCCGCCCTGAAGGACGAGGATTCTCGGACTCACATCCGGGAGTTCCTGTTTCACCGGCGATTGCGGACGGGAGGACCCGTGCCGTCTGACATCGCCTCCGCAGGCGTTTCGTGTCTCCGCCAGCCCGGCGGCGACGAGGATGTTCTTCGCGGCATT
>NZ_JBHWWZ010000049.1:0-36584 GCF_042730275.1 Rhodococcus sp. NPDC060086 | reverse complement strand
CAACCTTCGTTGCGGGCCGCCGGTGTCGAAACCCGAGGCTTGTGGACGTACCCGGTGAGTTGTCCATGTGTTCACCAGATTTGTTGTCACCGTAGCGCAGTCAAGGTTGAGGGAGAGCTGACGTGGCCAGCGACAAGATTCAGCGCGTCGGTGTGCTCGGCGCCGGCATCATGGGCTCGGGTATCGCCGAGGTGTGTGCGCGCGCTCATGTCGACGTCCTGGTGTTCGAGCAGACCCGCGAACTCGCGGCAGCCGGACGCGCACGGATCCTCCGGTCGCTCGACCGCGGAGTGAGTACCGGGAAGATCACCGAACGTGAGCGCGAACAGGCCGCATGGCGGCTGCGCTTCACCTCCGATCTCGAGGACTTCGCCGATCGACAGCTCGTAGTGGAAGCCGTCGTGGAGGACGAGAAGGTCAAGGCGGAGATCTTCACGAAGCTGGACAAGGTCGTCACCGATCCTGATGCGGTACTCGCCTCCAACACGTCGTCGATCCCGATCATGAAGCTCGGTATCGCGACCTCATCACCCGACCGCGTCATCGGAATGCACTTCTTCAATCCGGTACCGGTACTCCCTCTGGTCGAGATCGTGACCACCCTCAAGACCAGCCGCGCGGTGTCGGAACGCGCGGAGGCCTTCGCCGGCGACATCCTCGGCAAGCAGGTCGTCCGATCGTCCGATCGAGCTGGGTTCATCGCGAACGCACTGCTCGTGCCCTACCTTCTGTCGGCGGTGCGGATGGTCGAATCCGGTTTTGCCACCAAGGAGGACGTCGACAAGGCGATGGTGCTCGGGTGCGCTCATCCGATGGGTCCGCTCGCGCTGACCGATCTCGTCGGGCTCGACACCGTCAAGTCGATCGCGGACTCCATGTACGACGAGTTCAAGGAGCCGCTGTACTCGGCGCCCCCACTGCTGCTCCGTATGGTCGAGGCCGGACTGGTCGGCAAGAAGTCGGGAGCCGGCTTCTACGAATACGCCGACAACGGTCGTGCGACCAAGAAAGCCGGCTAGTCGGGCAGCGCCCATCGCGATGTGCACGAGGGAGAGGTCGATTCCGCCATGGCAGGCCACGGCTCGAGCGTCCTCGGTTATTCGCGCATCGGGCCTCGCCGCGAACTCACACGCGCTCTCGATTCCTAGTCGATCGGTTGGGTACTCGAGTTGCTGACCGAGCAGCCGAATCGGTGGACCTCGACCGGCGGTGGGCGAACCCGGACGGTGGTCTCGAGCCCCGCCGGAACGGGCAGATCGAGCCGTCACTGCGCAACCTCGTCGCGGCGGCGCGCACCCGCGGGCGCACGGTCGTTCAGGGAAGAGTAGGCATAGAGGTATGAGCGACTCGGCTGTTCCGACCATCACTGCTGCTGCATTCACCGCCACCTCTGCGGATGCCCCACTGACGAAGACGACGATCGAGCGCCGCCCGCTGGGGCCGCGTGACGTGCTGATCGAGATCGAATTCGCGGGCATCTGCCACTCGGACATCCACGTGGCCCGCAACGAATGGGGCGGTACGAAGTACCCGATCGTGCCCGGTCACGAGATCGTCGGACGCGTCGCCGCCATCGGCTCCGAGGTCACGAAGCGCATCGTCGGCGATCGGGTCGGCGTCGGATGCTTCGTCGATTCCTGCGGTGAGTGCGACCCGTGCAGCACAGGTTTCGAACAGCACTGCGTCAACCGGGTCACCGCGACGTACAACTCCGTCGGCCGCGATGGCCAGGTCACCCAGGGCGGCTACTCGACGCACATCGTCGTCACCGAACACTTCGTGCTGAGCGTGCCGGACGGGCTCGATCCCGCCGCGGCGGCGCCGTTACTGTGTGCGGGCATCACCTTGTACTCACCGCTGAAGCGGTGGAAGGCGGGCCCCGGCACCAAGGTCGCGATCATCGGCATGGGCGGTCTCGGACACGTCGGTGTCAAGATTGCCGCTGCGCTCGGCGCGGAGGTCACCGTACTCAGCCACACCCTCGCGAAGAAGGAGGACGGCCTGCGTTTCGGCGCCGTCGATTACCGCGCCACCACCGATCAGACGATCTTCAAGGAGCTTCGCGGCAAGTTCGACCTGATCCTCAACACCGTGTCGGTCAACCTCGACCTGGATCGGTACCTGTCTCTGCTGTCGCTGCAGGGTGTCCTGGTCGAGCTCGGGTTGCCCGAGAACCCGTTGTCGCTGCGCGCGTTCTCCCTCGGCAACAACGACCGGGCGATCGCGGGGTCGAATGTCGGAGGTATCGCACTGACTCAGGAGATGCTCGAGTTCTGTGCGGCGAACGGCATTGCCGCCGAGATCGAGTTGATCTCGGCGGATCGTATCAACGAGGCCTACGACCGTGTCGTGGCGAGCGACGTGCGGTACCGATTCGTCATCGACGCTGCCACATTCTGAGCCGAAAGCGGGGACATTCCGATCCGGCGACGGTCAACGGGCCGGTCAGAAATTGTCACCGAGCTGATCACGGAGTTGCGCGAGAGTCTTTGCCAGCAGGCGAGAGACGTGCATCTGCGATACTCCGACCCGTTCGGCGATCTGCGTCTGGGTCATGTTGCCGAAGAACCGCAGCATGACGATGGATCGTTCGCGTTCCGGTAGCGCGTCGAGCAGTGGGCGCAGCGCCTCGCTGTTCTCGACCTCGTCGAGGGCAGCGTCGTACTCGCCGAGCGTGTCGGCCAGAGTGAGTCCGTCCTCGGCCTGTGACGACGAACGATCCACGGAAATCGTCGTGTAGGCGTTGCCCGCGACCAGCCCCTGCAACACCTCTTCCTGGTCGATGCCCAGCTCCTGCGCGAGCTCCTTCGCCGAGGGCGCGCGACCCAGACGCTGCGACAGGTCGGCGGTGGCATGGCTCAACGACAGGTGCAGTTCCTTCATGCGACGTGGGACCCGCACGGCCCATGCGGTGTCGCGGAAGTGTCGGCGGACCTCGCCCATGATGGTGGGCACCGCGAACGACACGAAGTCGGCTCCGCGGTCCGCGTCGAACCTGTCGACAGCGTTCACCAGGCCGAGCCGGGCGACCTGCACGAGATCTTCGAACGCCTCGCCGCGACCGTCGAAGCGGCGTGCGATGTGTTCGGCGAGTGGCAGGCAACGTTCGACGACGCGATCACGGATCGCAGAGCGTTCCGGGTTCTCGTCGTCGAGCTCGGCGATCTTCTTCAGCTCGTCGACGACGTCGGTGTACTCGTCGTTCGATCTTCCCGTGGTCCGGCTCACCGAGCGGCGCTACCTTTGGAGATTGCAAGACCGATGGTGCTCACCGTTGCACCGCTGGCGTCGGTATCGGAGGATACGGACACCGAATCGGTGAGTGAGTTGAGTACATGCCATCCGAACGAGCGAGGCTGGCTGCTGGATGTACCGGTGTGGGTGTGCGCCGACAGGTTGATGTTCACTCGGGACACGGTGACCTCGAACGTGCACGACAGGGTCGACCTGTCCGTCGAATTCATGATCAGTCGGGTGGCGGCCTCGTCGATGGCAAGTTTGATGTCTTCCACCGTGTCGAGGTCGAAGTCGTGCTGCAGTGCGATTGCTGCGGCAACCGCGCGCAGCACCGAAAGCTGCGCGGCGTCGGCTTGTACTCGTAGCTCGACTATCGGGTGGGTGCGTTCGTGTGCCGAATCTGCCGACGCGGATTTCGCCATGAGTGTTGTTTCTCCGTGACTGCGAGTTGAGTGCGGGGTCTATGTCGTCGGTGTGTGTCCGTCCGTGAGACTACCCAGCCGGTGTGAGTTCAATCCTCGGGGATGATCCTTCGGGAATGTGCCCGGTTCTTCGGGCGGTCGGACACTTGCAGCAGAATCCGATCGGGTTGAGTACCCGCTGACTCTGCTATCGTTGAAAGCGGTTGAGCACACAGCCTGGAACTCGAAGGCGTCACTCGGTGCGCGGTGTTCCGGTGGACGCTCACGTACCACTGCTGCCGTCGCCGCATCTGTAGCGCCTTTCAAATTTCTCAGATGTTGGGAAGTGCAATGACTGCTACAGAGAGTCTCACTGCGCCGATTCGGTCGATGCAGGCCGTCCCGCCCAGTGGTTCGATCGGGTTCGGCGCGGGCGCGCAATTCTGCGCGCAGAAAATCAGCTCGACCCTCGTTCGTGTCGGTGTGGCCGGCGAAATCGATATCCGTAACGCGGTGGCGCTGAGTGACTTCGCGCTGGGGCAGCTTCGCTCCTCGTCACGTGTGATTCTCGATCTTTCCGAGGTCGAGTTCTTCGGCACGGCGGGCCTGCGGGTGTTCGAGGAGCTCGACGGGGAGAGTGGTGGGGCCGGGGCGCGTTGGGCGCTCGTCTGTGGGAGGCCGGTTCAGCGACTGTTGCGCATCATCGACCCCGACCAGCGTGTTCCCGCATATACCTCGCTGGAAAGTGCCATGAGAGCGCTGCACCCCGCAGCCTGAAACCATCCGAAGATCGCGGCAGGCTGTAGTGGTCAGCGGGTCGCGAAGACGTTGCCGTGCAGGGTGAATCCTTGTGCGGCAACGCCTTTTCGGCCAGACCAGGGCTGTTCCTGCGGGACGCACTACCGCGTCCCTACCTGGGCGGTGGATGAAGCGCGACGTACGGGAATGCACCGGTCGTATACGCGCGCCGTGTCTGCCGCGACACGATCCCAGGAGTATCTCGCGACTGCACGGTCGCGACCGGCGATCCCGTAGGAGTCGCGTGTCGTCGGATTGCCGAGCAGTCGGCGTGCCGCCTTCACAAGTGCTTCGGGTGAGCGCGGCGGCACGAGAAGGCCGGTCATGCCGTCGACCACGGTGTCGAGCATTCCTCCGACCGCGGCTGCGATCACCGCTCGTCCACACGCCATGGCCTCGAGGGGGACGATGCCGAACGGTTCGTACCAGGGGTCGCATACGACGATGTCCGCCGAGCGCAGGAGTGCGGGCATCTGTGCGCGTGTGATCCGGCCGGGCATCTGTACGCGGTCGTGCACGCCGTGCCGTCGTGCAACTTCGGTGAGTCGTGTTGCTTCGGGATCGCCGGACAGGTCGCCATCCAGTGGGCCTCCGGCCACGACGAGTTCGGTGTCGGGAAGCATCGTCAACGCCTCGATCGCGACGTCGAAACCCTTTCGGGGAACAAGTCTTCCTGCGGTGACGATACGATGCTTCGTTCGACGGGGGAGGATGGTGGAGCCGGTCGGTTGGAACTGGGTCGGATCTACACCACAGGGAACGACCGAAGTGCGCGAGCGAGGCAGACCCATCCTGGCGAGCTCGAACACTTCGTCGGAGCAGGTCGCTATCACTCTCGTGGCACCGCGGGAAATGAGCTTCTCGAGACGGATCCGGTCTGGTGGGCTGGTATCTGCGGAGCCCTGATGTCGATGCTTCACCACGCCCAGTTCATGGAAGGTCTGCACTGTCGGAACACCCAGCTCCCGCGCCGCCAGTTGAGTGGCGATTCCTGACATCCAGAAGTGTGCGTGCGCGACATCCGGAAGGTCGCGAGACCATTCTTGCTCGAGGAACGCTCCGAATCCTCCCATGAGGGGTAGTAAATCGTCCTTCGATAGCTGTTCAGGTGGACCCGCCGGCACGTGCACCACCTCGTAGTCCCCCTCGGCGCGTACACGTTCGGGAAGATCGGGCCTCTCGCGGCGGGTGTACACCACGACCCGGTGTCCGGCACGCGCCAACGCTGCGGAGAGTTCTGCGACGTGGACACTCTGGAGACCGGCGTCGGCGCCACCGAGAGCAGCGAGTGGACTCGCGTGTTCGGATACCATCGAGATCTTCATCGGCTTCCTTTCCGATGGACGGTGGCCACCAGTGCGTTCCAATCGGAGAGAAATCGATCGAGACCGTATGCCTCCACTCCGGCTCTGCGTGCGGCCTTTCCACACGATGCTGCGGACTCGTGAACGACGCGCTCCACTGCCGTGCGGAGGGTCGAGGCGGGCCGCTGCAGGATCACCGCATCGATGTCGGCCGAAACAAGTTCGTGTGCAGTGAAGTTCACGGCAGTGCGCGGACCGGGCCACCCGCACCGGCCGCGTCTCCACGGGCCGGCGTCGGGCAAGGAGGGCAGCAGGTAGCGGTACGGCTCCTGTACGAACGAGGTCGTCCAGGAGCCGTGCACAAGCCACAGAAGTATGTTGTACGGTTTGCCCGCCATGAAGAAGGGGTTCCCGTGCCGTGTCCGCCCAAACCTTTCGATGTCTTCCGCCTGGCGCTACGTCGCGACCCCCGCCGAAATGCCGGCGTACATCACCATCAGGACGAAAAGCGCCCAGCCGGCGCCGTGCCAGATCGGCCACCGTCCGCCATCCCTCCACACTCGGTAGGTCTGGACGAATGCGCCGAGCCCTCCCAGCAGAAGGATGACGACTGGGCCGAACACGAGAATCTGCCGGGCGGGATCCGTACACACTGCGAATTCGGCGTCTGCGCAACTATCGCCGGACGTCGCCGACCATACGATCACTCCGGCCATGATCAGCAACGCGAGTGCGATCACAATGGCCGCATACCGGGCTGCGCTACGGAATGCTTTGGGGTCCCGCCAGCGTTTCTCCACATCCTGAGTCATGGCCGAATGTCAGCTTTCGACGCGATCGGCGAGTTGTTCGTGGCCAGCCTGGCGCGCACAGTGGGCGCAGCAGAACATCACGCCGCTCGCCTCGACTCCGTGACCGAGGATTCTGCAGTGGCAGTGTGCGCATTCGGGCGCCATGGCGTTGACTGCGCACTCGAAACTGTCGTATGTGCCGGTGACATTCCCGCGTGTGACGGTGAAGGTCTTGTCGTAGTCGTTGCCACAGGTATCGCACGTGGGCATGGCACAACTCCTATCGTCGATGGGCCTTCCGTACACATCGGGTGCCCAGCCCGGTGGGAGGGCAAACCCCAGCGCAGTAGGCGTACGGGCCTTTCGCAGAGAATTCGGAAGCGATCAGGTTTCAGTGGCCTGGCGAACGGGCATCCGATATCGGACCGCCCGCATCAGGGGCGTTGTTGCCGCCTTGCGGGTACTGGATCGACGGACTCGCGTCGCCGAACCGAGGAGGGACACATGAGCGTCTCAGATCCCGAACCGCATGGAAATACGGATCCGCGTCCCGATCGCACGCCGGATCTCGAGGTCGGCGGCGGAGTGAGCCCCGGTTCGACTCCGCCCGAGTCGTCGGAAACATCGGGCCTGTCCGCGCCGGAGCCGCGAACGAGCTTCAGGTTTCCGCCTACGGGGTGGATGTCGTTGGTCGCGGTCGTGGTGATCGTCGTGCTTTTCGCGGCGGTGATCGTCGGGATTCTGCTCTGACGATCGAGCAGACCCGGTGGTGCGCGATACAGGTGGACGACACGGCTGAACCAGAACGAATCGACACGAGTAGGGAGTTATCAATGGCAGACGAGAAGAGTGGCCCCAGCGAAGGCATCAAGGGAGCCGTCGAAGGTGTCAAGGGAAAAGTCAAGGAAGCCGCTGGTGCAGTGAGTGGAAACGACGACCTCACCCGCGAAGGCCGCGCCCAGCAAGACAAGGCAGAGAGCCAGCGCGAAGCTGCGAAGAAGGAAGCGGAGGCGGAGAAGGCGCGCGCCGAAGCCGAAGTGGACGAAGCGCGTCAGCGCTCACAACAGTAGCCGTTTCACCGGCAGTAGCCCGGTACGCATCAGTAGCTGTCGGGGGGTGCCCGAGGCCTGGATCAGGCCTCGGGCACTCGGTCGTGCAATGTCATCAACAGATGATCGAAATCCGTGCGAGAGAGGGAGTGCGCGCCCGCGCCGGTGGTCGCCTCCGCCACGAGGTGTTCCGACAGCGTCCGTACCTTGACATTGGTCTCCTGTGAACGCCAGATGAGGATTTCGAAGGCGCGTTGGGCGGGAATGGCGTACACCACCATCAGGATGCCTTTGGCCTGCTCGATCACGGCGCGTGCCTCGGCAAGCGCTGACACCGCCTCGTCCACGCCTTCACGGATATCTTCTCCGAGTGCTTCCGACAGGTCGAGATAGAACCCGCTTGTGCCCAGTACGGTGCCGTTCACGTCGATCAGGCGGTCGCCGATCACGGCCACATTCTTGGTGTTGCCTGCGGTATCGATGATGCGATGCCTGCTGCTGAACGGCTCGCCCGTCGTGCGCACCGCCTCGAGCAGTTCTGCGAGTTGCTTCTTGTCATCGGGATGCTTGTGCTGCAGCAGCAACGCGGTGGTGGGCTGCACTGTGCCCGGCGCATAGCCGTGCATGGCGGCCACTGCGTCGGACCACTTCCACTTGTCGTCGGCAAGCAGATACCGGAAACTCCCGACATGCGGGGATGAGCCCGGGTGGGTTACAGCTTCCTCGAGGGCGGCGGCACGGTCCTTCATAGGACAGATTATGCGTCAATCCGTACGGGGAGCAGTCCTCGGGCCGACAACATCGTCGGAGGCACGCGCTCACCTCGGGTAACACGCGGAATGTCAGGTATGTCGCGAGTGTCCGACCGTCGAGTGACCGGCCGAAGTGTACGGATCGATGCCGCGGATCACGCCGCGCGCAAGGCACCGAGGAAGCTGTGCGCCCAGCGGTCGACGTCGTGGGTCATCACCTGGTTGTGCATCGAACGCATCCGTCGTGTCAATCCGGGATCATCGGATCGCACGGCTGCGAGTATCGCGTTCTTCACGTCCTCGAGGTCGTGTGGATTGACCAGCAAGGCGCGACGTAATTCGGCGGCGGCGCCGGCGAATTCGCTCAGAACCAATGCTCCCTTCCCGTCGCTATGGCAGGCCACGTACTCCTTCGCGACCAGGTTCATACCGTCGCGCAACGGCGTGACCAGCATGATGTCTGCTCCCGCATACATCGCGACGAGTTCGTCGCGTGCAACCGGACGGTGAATGTAGTGCACGACGGGGCTGCCCACGCGGCCGAATTCGCCGTTGATGCGCCCCACTTCTCGTTCGACGTCGTTCCGCAGCGAGGCATAGGCCTCGAGACGCTCGCGGCTGGGGGTCGCGAGTTGCACCATGGCGGTCTTGTAGGGATCGAGTGCTCCGTCCTCGAACAGCTCCCGGAGAGCATCGAGGCGCACGTTGATGCCCTTGGTGTAGTCGAGTCGGTCCACGCCGAGCAGGAAGATCTCGGGATTTCCGAGCTCTTCTCGGATCTGCTTTGCGCGCAGCGCCGTGCTCGGCTCCAAGGAATGGTCACGGAGCCCGGACGCGTCGATGGAGATCGGGAATGCGTCCACGTGCACGTTCCTGGTCCCGAGGTCGATCCGACCGCCTTCGGACCGGCGATGGGTGCTGGGCAGGTCGAAGAGTCGTCGAGTCAGATACCGGAAGTTCTCGGCACCTCCCGGAAGGTGGAATCCGACGAGATCGGCGCCGAGTAGACCGTCGACGACCGCTTTGCGCCAGGGCAACTGCAGGAACAGTTCGGGCGGCGGGAACGGAATGTGCAGGAAGAAACCGATCGTGACGTCGGGACGCAGCTCGCGGAGCATTCGCGGCACGAGTTGAAGCTGATAATCGTGGACCCACACCGTGGCACCTGGGGCGGCGGCCCGCGCGGTGGCTTCCGCGAAGCGGCGGTTGACTTCTCGGTAGGTGAGCCACCACCGTCGATCGAAGGTGGGGGCCACCAGCGCGTCGTGATAGAGCGGCCACAGTGTCGCGTTGGAGAAGCCCTCGTAGTATTCGGCCACTTCACTCTCACTCAGCCGGACCGGGTGGAGCGTCAACCCGTCCTCGACGAAGGGGTCGAGATCGATGTCGGCAGTGCCGGTCCACCCGACCCATGCGCCGTCGACGGATCGAAGCACCGGTTCGAGGGCGGTGACGAGACCACCGGGGCTGCGTTGCCATTGCGGCGGCTCGTCGTCGGACGGCGTGACGAGATCGATCGGTAACCGGTTCGCGACCACCACGAAGTCATGGGGACTGTGTTCGCTCAGCACGACCGTGGCACCTATCTCTGGCCTATCACTTCGACGTCTCCGATTTCGCGAACACATCGACGACTGCAGAGCAGAATGCGGGTAGGTCGTCCGGGTTGCGGCTCGACACCAGGTTCCGGTCGATCACCACTTCCTTGTCGACCACCGTGCCGCCTGCGTTGCGGATATCTGTCCGGACACTCGGATACGACGTCAGCGTGCGGTCACGCACGACGTCGGCTTCGACGAGTGTCCACGGTCCGTGGCAGATGACGCCGACGGGCCGTCCCGAGGTGACGAAGTCTCGGACGAACGCCACTGCTTTCTCGTCCTGCCGGAGATGATCGGGGTTGGTCGTCCCACCCGGCAGAAGCAGTCCGTCGTAGTCGTCGACCGACGCCTCCGCGACCACCTGGTCGACCGGGTGCTTTCCCGCGGCATGCACGTCCTTCTCCATCGCCTGGATCTCTCCTCTTTCCAGCGACAGCAATCGCACCGTGGCTCCTTCCTTCTCCACTGCGCGGCGCGGCTCCACGAGTTCCACCTCCTCGACACCGTGGGTCGCAAGGATGGCAATGGTTCGGCCCGTCAGGCGTCCACTCTGTGCTGTGCTCATGATGATCAACCCTTCTTCGACGTCGTTGCTCCCGCATACCCGGCGGGCCGGGCGAAGAACCCACCTCGATCGAGAATGGGTATCCCGGTGGTCAGCACGACGTGGTCCGTGCGTACGTCGCCATCGCCGGTCACCACCGTGCAACCCGAACTGTCGGTGCGCACCGTACGAATTCTGAGGTGTGTGAACACATCTCCGCAGAGGTCGCGAATCTCCTGTACCGCAGCGCGCAGCATGGGCATCGGGTCGAATTGAACCTGATTCGGCACGAGGACTGCGGCGGTGACTGTGTAGGGAAGCCGGGTCTCGCGTACGAGGCGGGCCGGCAGCCGGTGGTGTTTCCTGTGGTCACCGCGCCGATGTCGCGCGCTTCGATCAGTGCCACCCGCTGACCCGCACGCGTCGCCAGCAAGGCCGTGACAACGCCCGTGAGTCCGCCCCCGACGACGACGGTGTCGTAGGCGTCGGCGCGCTGAGGCCAGGTGTCATGCACGTGAGCGTCGACATCTCGGGTGTGCCACAAGGACCGCGCTTCGTCACCGATCCGGGAATCACCGGGGGAGTTCATTTCCACGACATACCCGTCGCGGGCGATTTCATGCTGCGGATGTTCCACGGTCCGCTCGTTTGCCTCGAGGTGGCACGGGTACGCCGATGTTCACGTCTCGAGGAACGGAGGAGCGAAATGAAAGCAGTCACATGGCAGGGTCGACGTGAAGTGAGTGTCGATACCGTCCCCGACCCACGAATCGAAGAGCCGACCGACGCAATCATCAAGGTCACCACCACCAATCTCTGCGGTTCCGATCTGCACTTGTACGAAGTGCTCGGCGCCTTCATGACACCGGGGGACATCCTCGGTCACGAACCGATGGGCATTGTGGAGGAGGTGGGGTCTGCCGTCACGAACCTCACCCGCGGTGACCGCGTGGTCATTCCGTTCCAGATCTCGTGCGGACACTGCTTCATGTGCGATCACGGACTCCACTCGCAGTGCGAGACCACGCAGGTGCGTGAGCAGGGGAGCGGGGCCGCGCTGTTCGGCTATTCGAAGCTGTACGGCAGCGTGCCCGGCGGGCAGGCAGAGTATCTGCGGGTTCCCCACGCCGATGCGACCCACATCAAAGTCCCGCAAGGCCCCGCAGACGATCGATTCGCGTACCTCTCGGATGTTCTACCGACCGCATGGCAGGCCGTCGATTACGCCGAGATCCCGGACGGAGGCACCGTTACGGTCCTCGGTCTCGGTCCGATCGGCGATATGGCGGGCCGGGTCGCGATGCATCGTGGAGCACGGGTCATCGCAGTCGACCTCGTACCGGAGCGGCTGGCGCGGGCAGCGGCGCGAGGGATGGAGGTCATCGATCTCGGCGATGCCGGTTCGGACCTCGCCGACCTCATCCGCGACCGCACCGATGGGCGTGGCAGCGATTCGGTGATCGACGCGGTCGGCATGGAAGCACACGGCTCGCGCGTCGCCAAGTTTGCTCAGAGCGCTACCGGCTACCTGCCTTCGGCGATCGCCGCGCCGTTGATGGAGAAGGCGGGAGTCGATCGCTTGAACGCCCTGTACACCGCGATCGACGTGGTGCGCCGCGGCGGCACCATCTCCTTGATCGGTGTGTACGGCGGAATGAGCGATCCGATGCCGATGATGACCTTGTTCGACAAACAGATACGTTTGCGCATGGGCCAGGCGAATGTGCTGCGGTGGGTGCCCGAGATCCTGCCGCTCCTCACGGACGACGATCCCCTCGGGGTGGATACTTTTGCGACGCACCGACTGCCGCTGTCGGACGCACCACACGCATACGACATCTTCCAGCGAAAGCAGGACGGTGCAGTGAAGGTCGTCTTCACTCCCTGACGGAATGTCGTGCGTCCTGCCCGACGCTCTCGCGCGTGCGGGCCCCTTGCGCTGAAGGAGGATTCGATGGCCAAGCGGAATGTTGCCGACTACCTGCTCGAACGGTTGCGTACCTGGGGAGTCGAGCACGTGTTCGGATATGCAGGTGACGGGATAAACGGCATCCTCGCGGCCTGGGAGCGCGCCGGAAACACGCCGCGGTTCGTTCAGGCGCGGCACGAGGAGATGTGCGCGTTCGAAGCCGTCGGGTACGCGAAATTTTCGGGACGTGTCGGGGTATGCGTTGCCACCTCCGGGCCGGGCGCGATACATCTGCTCAACGGCCTCTACGATGCGAAACTCGATCACGTACCGGTGGTCGCGATCGTCGGGCAGACGAACCGATCCGCTATGGGCGGCTCGTACCAGCAGGAGGTTGACCTGCTCAGCCTGTACAAGGACGTGGCCAGCGACTACGTGCAGATGGTGACAGTGCCCGAGCAATTGCCCAACGCACTCGACCGGGCGATCCGGACAGCGTCGACCCGACGGGCCCCCACCGCGCTGATCATTCCGGCGGACGTCCAGGAACTCGACTACTCCCCGCCGACACACGAGTTCAAGATGGTGCCGTCGAGCATCGGATTCGATACCCCGACCCTGGCTCCCGACGAGACCGCGGTGGTACGGGCTGCGGAGATCCTCAACTCCGGCGACAAGGTCGCCCTGTTGGTGGGGCAAGGTGCGCGAGGTGCACACGAAGAGATCGCGGAGGTTGCCGAACTGCTCGGTGCAGGCGCCGCCAAAGCGCTCCTGGGCAAAGACGTGCTCTCCGATGAACTGGGGTGGGTCACCGGTGCGATCGGACTGCTGGGCACCCGCCCGAGCTACGAGATGATGGCCGGCTGCGACACCCTTCTGACCATCGGCTCGTCATTTCCGTACAGCCAGTTCCTGCCCGACTACGACCAGGCCCGCGGCGTACAGATCGACATCGACGGTCACATGATCGGTATGCGCTATCCCAACGAGGTCAATCTCGTCGCCGATGCGAAAACAGCCTTGCGTGCCCTGATTCCGCACCTCGTTCGCAAGGAGGATCGGTCGTGGCGAGAGGGAATCGAAGCCGAGGTGGCGCGCTGGTGGGAGACCATGGAGATGCAAGCGCAGGTGGACGCCGATCCGGTCAATCCGCTGCGGTTGTTCTCCGAACTCTCGCCTCGCCTACCCGATGATGCGATCGTCACCGCAGACTCCGGCTCCGCGGCCAACTGGTACGCCCGCCAATTGCGGTTTCGTGGTCGTATGCGCGGCTCCCTCTCGGGGACCCTGGCGACCATGGGTCCCGGTGTCCCCTACGGGATCGGCGCCAAATTCGCCCACCCGGAACGTCCAGTGATCGCGCTTGTCGGCGACGGTGCGATGCAGATGAACGGACTTGCCGAGCTGATCACCATCAAGCACTACTGGCAGGAGTGGGACGATCCGCGGCTCATAGTTGCGATCCTGCACAACAACGACCTGAATCAGGTGACGTGGGAGATGCGGGCGATGTCCGGTGCGCCGAAATTTGCTCCCTCTCAAACTATTCCGGACGTCGACTATGCTGCGTTCGCCGAGGGGCTCGGCTTGCGCGCGGCGAACGTCACGGCTCCCGATCAACTTGCGGGGGCGTGGGAGGCGGCGCTGTCGGCGGATCGGCCCACTGTCCTGGACGTGTACACCGATCCGAACATGCCGCCGATCCCGCCGCACGCGACCTGGGAGCAGTTCAAATCCGCTACCGCCGCGGTTGTACACGGCGACGAAGACGCCTGGGGATTCATCAAGACCGGAGTCAAGACCAAAGCGCAGGAATTCCTTCCGCATGACGACGGCTGACTCCGGGCGGGTGTGCATCCCGCGAAAGTGGGAACCCGAAAGTCATGACACACAGCGGTGGCCTCGCTCAGCCGGAAGCACGAGCAGCGGGACGTCTACTCGCCGTCCTGGACGAACGTGACAACGGCACTCTGGTCCGAGCGGTGTGCGATCTCGCTCGGACGAACAGAGACGCATCGGCGCAAGACGACGTCCGCTACGATCGCGTACTCGAATGGGTGATCACGAGGATCGCAGAAATCATCAACGAGCCGCTGGAATGGGGGCCTCCGGAACCAGCGGGATATCAGCTCACCTTCCGCACACTGGATGGTCGTGCTGTCGATTTCGTCGACGCCTCTCCCTCGGTGCAGTGCGTTGCCCGGGCGGTAGAAGCGGAACTCGCCGACGACGTCGAGACCGTCCGAACAGTCCTCGACGATGCCGACCACGCACCTACTTCTCTTCGCGCCGATATTCTCCTCGAATCACTGACTCTGCTGGACCGCCTTCTCGATGCGCGGCTGCGACACGCCGCAGAAGAGTGAGTCTTCGACCACGCGCTCCGTACGAAATCCGGGTTCGAGGTTTTGCACGAACCTCCGGTGCCGACGTCCGGTTCGTGGGAGATTCGGACGGTGCGCACCTCCGATCCGATCCCCGACTCGGTACTGGACGATGTCAGGTCTTCCGCCCGCACGCCGGCAGTCGCCTGGATTCGCCGAGGTGCGGTTGCTCTCCTCGGCATGATCGTCCTGGCCGGCCTCACCGGCCTGCTCGGGGTGTACAGCATGACCGCCCACGCATCCGGCGGCGGTTACCAACTCGATCTCGAATACCCGCGAATTGCGCGACCCGGGCTGAACATCCCCTGGAACCTGACGGTCCGGAGGCCAGGCGGCTTCACGGAACCGGTGGTGATCGCCGTCGAGTCCGACTACTTCGACATGTTCGAGAGTCAAGGGTGGACCCCTGAGCCCTCGGCGGAGACCTCCGATGCCGACCGCACCTACATGACCCTCGACCCTCCGCCGGGCGACACACTCACCCTCGGGTTCGACGCGTATGTCCAGCCGTCCAGCCAGACCGGAGCATCGGGATCGGTATCCGTGTACGAGGACGGAATTGATGTGGTCACCGCGCATTTCACCACCTGGCTGGTGCCCTGATGGAAATCGTCATTCGCGCAGCCGTCCTGTTCCTGTTCCTGTGGGTGGTCACCCGTATCGTCGGCCGGTCGACGGTCGGTGAGCTGAGCACCTTCCAACTGATTCTCTACATCGCTATGGGCGACCTCATTCAGCAGGGAGTGACTCAGCAGGACTATTCCGTCACCGCGGCAGTCCTGGCGATCGGAGTGTTCGCTCTGCTGACCCTCGGGTTGTCATGGGTCAATACCCGCGTTCCTCGCCTCCGGGGCGTGACGAACGGTGTTCCCGTGATCATCGTCCGCGATGGAGTTCCCGACCTACACCGGCTACGTACCGAACGGATGTCACTCGACGACCTGATGAGCAGCGCACGTCAGAAGGGGATTCGTCGTTTCGACGAAATCGAACTCGCTGTGCTCGAAACCAACGGTCGCGTATCGTTTTTCATCCGGTCAGACGGAAGTGCGGGCGAACCGGCGCATCCTGACATCACTGGGTAAGCGGGGCTCCGCCGGCAACAGACCCGGACTGGGTCCTCACCGGACGGAAAAGGCGAGTCCGAAATCGTTCAACGCGGCAGGGAGAGGCCGGTCGGGGCTGGGGTGAGAAATGTCGGGGTGAGAAATGGTAGAAGCGCAGTGAGTCGGGGTACTCCGTCGAGACAGGATTCGTTGTGAGGAGGAAAGCCATGCCGCGGTCATCGATCAAGGACGAAAAGGTGTACGAGGCAGTACGAAAGGACGGGGCATCGAAGGAGAAGGCTGCGCGAATCGCGAACTCGGCTGCCGCCCGCGGCCGTTCCAGTACGGGCCGCAAGGGCGGAAAGTCGTCGTCGTACGAGGAGTGGACCGTCGACGAGCTGAAGAAGAAGGCGAAGGACATCGGTCTGTCGGGCTATTCGTCCAAGCGGAAGGGAGAACTGATAGACGCCCTACGCAACCACTGATGCCGGTTGTGCAGTTGAGCACTCCGGGGGCGAGGGAGTCGCCGGTGGCGGCCTCGTCGACCCGGATGTGGTGGCGGTCGCCGACTTCGGCGCGTCCGTCGGCGGCGCTACTCGCGTGGGTTCAGCTTTCGTCGGGCGATTACGAACGCCACCATTGCGACGAGGGCGACAATAACAATGAGTTCCATGTATATGCGCGTACCCGCTTTCCCGGCGATCGAACACGAGAATCCGGAAGGGAGCCGAGCAGAGCAAGGCTCGGCTTCGAGAGATCTCCTGACCCAGCACGATTCGGATTCGGACCCGGCTCGGATTCGGACTCTCGGCCGGGTCCGAACTCCCGGTGTCTCGAGAGAACCGGGGAAGGTTCATGCCGACGTCGAGAATGCCAACGCTCCGAGGTCGAATCCGGAGACCTCGAAGGGCCTCGTCAACATCGTCGCGGTGGCCCAGCCGCGGTGCAGTAGGGCGGCGTCGCTGTCATAGGTGTCATCGATCGTCACGCTACGGAACGTCACCGCAACGCTTCGGCTCTCGCGGCCGCTCTCCTCGACGTCCCCGATCTCGGCTTGCACAGCGCCGAATTCGGCGAGAGGAGCGGTCTGCAGACCACGCAACTCGTCGAGCGGGATATCGGGGATGTTCACGTTGAGTACCTGTCCTCGGGGAGCATGATCGATCGCCCACTGCACAGCCCGCGTGGCAACCGATGCTGCCGTCTCCCAGCGCGATGGTGCGGTCCCGTTCAGCGACAGTGCAACAGCTCTCGCTCCGTGACTCGCGGCAGTCAGAGCCGCGCCCACCGTGCCCGAGTGCAGGATGGCGTGGCCGGTGTTCGGACCGAGATTGATTCCGGACAGCACGATATCCGGAGCCGGGCCGAATGCACTTTCCGAAGCAATGAACGTGATCAGCGCAGGAGAGGCCTCGACCGCGAATACCTCGACCTCCGGGAGTTCGGGGAAGACCCGCAGCGACATCGACAGCGTGCCTTTCTCCTCGAGAGCGGATAGGGAGGCGCTCGCGCCGCTCCGTTCTATGTGCGGCGCAGCGACGGTGACGTCGAGTCCGGCGTCGACAGCGACCTGCGCCAGGACCCGGAGACCGCGGCTGTCGATCCCGTCGTCGTTGACGATGAGCGCCCTCATCGCTGCGCGGCTTCCACACGCCGCACCTGCACGTTCTCCGCCATACGGACGACCGCCACCGGGTCCCCGGTGGCAAGCCCTCGCCGGGTCACATTCATTGCCCCTGCCGCGGCCCCGAGTCGCAATGCTTCGATGCTGGACTTTCCCTTCGCGAAGGCCGCCGCGAAACCGGCGGTCATGGAATCGCCTGCCCCGTGATGGTCGACGATCTGGACGGGCGGTGTCTCGGCCTCCCACACCTCCCCGTCGCACAGCGCGATCGCCGGGTCACCCGCGCGAGACACCACCACTGTCTCCGCTCCCTCCTCGTGTAGCCGATGCATCGTGGCGATGAGATCGTCGAGATCGTCGGACGGCGCTCTACCGTCCTCGATGAGATCCTCGTGGCTGACCTTGAGGGCGGTGACGCCTCCTTCCAATGCGGCAGTGAGGGAGGGACCCGACAGGTCGGCCACCACCGGAATTCCCAGAGCGGACAGGTCGGCGCACAACCGTCGATAGACCTCGATGGGAACCGCCTCGTCGCAGTGCGGACCTCCGATGATCGCAACGTCGGCGGCCATGGCGGCAGCAAGCGACGTGCTGAACAGGTCGTCCGTCTCGTGCCGTGTGAGCGGCGGGGGAGGGACTTCCACCACCACCGTGCGGTCCCCGCCTCGCCGGTCGTGGATGTACGAGCCGTTGTCACGGGTAGTGGTAACGGGATGGACGGTCAGGCCTTCGCGAGTGATGAGGTCGACGAGGATATTCCCCGCTTCACCCCCGAAGGGCCCGCACAAATGGACCTCCATACCCAGGATCGCTGCCATCCGCCCGATCCAGAATCCCTGCCCACCCGCATGTACGTGCAGTTCTTGGCCGCCATCGGGTGCTGTCTCGATCGTCACCGTCAGCAAGGGACAGGGTGCGAATACGAATGCAGACGGAGATGCTTCACCGCTGACAGACTCGGCCGTATCGTCGGAGAGAGAGTTCATGACCTCGTGGTACCCCCGCCGGGGCGGCACCACACCCGAACAGGTCGTGTGGATCGAGACCGAACGGGGTACCCGCCCATGACCGCATGACGGAGGATGGAATGTCTCGAATTGCCCGGCAGGACACTACCGCTTCGCCTTCTGAGGTATGGAACGTATTTTCCGACGGATGGCGCTATGTGGGGTGGGTGGTGGGCGCCTCCCGCATCCGTCAGGTGGACGCAACGTGGCCGGACGTGGGCAGCCGCATCCACCACTCTGTGGGTTTGTGGCCCGCGCTGCTCGACGACTACACGGAGGTGCTCGCGCGAACTGCCGAGCGCGAGCTGGTCCTCGCTGCGAGGGCGTGGCCTTTCGGTCGCGCCGAAATCCGATTGACGGTCGTTCCGTCGGAAACGGGTTCTCACATCACGATGTCCGAACACGTCACCGGCGGCGTGGGGCGCGTGCTCCCCGGCCTCGTCCAGACCGAGCTGGTTCGTCCGCGCAACCAGGAGTGCTTACGTCGATTGGTATTGATCGCGGAACGTGGAACACACAGGGAGGCCGTGGAATGAAGTCCGAAGCCGGGGAGTCCGCAGCCACGGGTCTGGGCACAGTGGATGCGGTGGTGATCGGTGCGGGACCGAACGGGCTGACTGCGGCGGCCGCCCTCGCCGACGAGGGTTGGGATGTCGTCGTTCTCGAGGAACAGCAGATGCCTGGTGGTGCCGTTCGCAGCGCTGAACTGCATCCGGGGTTCACCGCTGATCTGTTCAGTGCCTTCCATCCGCTCGCGGCCGCTTCGCCCGCCTTTCGTGCTCTCGACCTCGGCGCCCACGGCCTCCGCTGGAGTCGGTCGGCCTTCGCCTTCGGCCATCCGCTGGGACCGGAGGACGACGATGCCGTGGTGGTGCGGCCGGACCCTGCCGACACGGCCGCCGACCTCGAACGCCGCTGCGCCGGCGACGGGAAGTCCTGGCTGGCCTTGGTCGAGCAGTGGGAGCGCGTCCGCGAGCCGTTTCTCCGGGTGCTCCTTCGACCCTTCCCTCCGGTGAGCGGCGCGGCCTCACTGGTCCGGGCATTGGGAACCGGAGAGACACTGCGCTTCGCGAGGATGCTCGCCTTGCCGGTGCTGCGCATGTCCGAAGAGCTTTTCGGTGGGTCGTCGGCGCGCCTCCTCATGCTCGGAAACGCTATGCATGCGGATACTCCCCCGACCGCGCCGGGCAGTGGCGTCATGGGGTACATCCTGACGATGCTCGCGCAGGATGTCGGGTTTCCGTCACCCGTGGGAGGCGCAGGCGCGCTCACCGACGCGCTCGTCCGCCGCGGGGAGAGTGCGGGTGTGCGTGTGCTGTGCGGGCAGAAGATCACCCATATCGACGTCGAAAACGGACGAGCTGTGGCGGTACGGACTGCGTCGGGCGAACGGATCAGGGTCCGTCGTGCGGTGCTCGCCGACGTATCGGCGCCCGCACTCTACGAGCAACTCCTGCCACACCACGCGGTGAGTGATCGGATCCGCTCGGATCTTCGAGGCTTCCAATGGGACACCCCGGTCGTGAAGGTCAACTATGCACTCGGTCGTCCGATTCCCTGGCGGTCACCGTCGTTGGCCGGGGCCGGGACGGTGCACGTCGGTGCCGATACGGGTGCGATGGTGCGGTGGGCGGCAGATCTCGAGACCGGCGTGGTACCCGAGTCGCCGTTCCTGCTGGTGGGGCAGATGACCACCACCGATCCGTCCCGTTCCCCGGCGGGTACGGAAAGCTGCTGGGCCTACACCCATCTGCCCCGGGGAATCACCGACGACGACTCTGCGGAGCAACTCGCCGAGCGTGTGGACACCCAGCTCGAGGCCTACGCACCGGGATTCGGGGAATCGATTCTCGGACGTACCGTGCAGCGACCGCGCGACCTCGAGGCTGCGGATGCCAATTTGGTCGGAGGCGCTGTGAACGGCGGTACCGCACAAATTCAGCAGCAACTGTTCTTTCGTCCCCTTCCAGGGTTCGGAGGTCCGCGGACGTCGGTCGACGGTCTGTTTCTCGCGAGTGCCGGGGCCCACCCGGGAGGCGGCGTGCACGGAATGTGTGGCTGGAATGCCGCGCGGGCCGCGCTCGGCGATGAGAAACCTACCGGGACGCTGCGGCGTGGACTGCACGGCCTGACACGGCGGATCTTGACGTAGTCGCGCCCCGTGAGTTCCTGCCTCGCCCTGGTATACGGTTTGATCTCCGCGATCCTGGGTAACCCTCCTGTGCCCCCCACGATCCGAGGTGATGACGTCGTGACAGCTCCACCGATGCTCCTTCGTACGAACTATGCCCGCGTGTGGCGAATGCCCGGGGTCTACCGGCCACAAGAGGATTCGTTCCTGCTCGCGCACGCACTACGAGAAGCCGGCGGAGCCCGTGATGCTCGGGTGCTGGATTTCTGCACCGGTACAGGGTTTCTCGCGGTCACCGCGGCCCAGCTCGGAGCCGCGTCGGTGACGGCAGTCGATATCGCGCCGCGTGCTGTGTTGACAGCCCGGTTGAACGCCCGCACACGGGGATTGCCCGTACGCGTTCTGCGCGGGGGTCTGGATGCCGCAACCCGCACCGGGCCTTTCGATGTCGTTCTCTCCAACCCGCCCTACGTGCCGCACGATGGTGGACCCGCCGATCCGAGATGGGATGCCGGACCGGACGGCCGGTGCGTTCTCGATCCGCTGTGCGATGAACTTCCGAACCTCTTGTCGTCCAACGGTTTCGCCTTGATCGTTCACTCCGGTTTCAGTGGAGTCGATGTCACACTCGACCGGCTGCGCAGTGGAGGGTTGAAAGCGGCGGTCGTTGCCCGGCAGAACATCCCGTTCGGACCTGTGCTGCAGAGCAGGGCCCGATATCTACAGCACGTGCAATTGGCGGACCCTGATGCGACGAACGAAGAAGTGGTGGTGATCCGTGCAGACAGAACCCGGAACGACTGTGCCCCCGATGAGGAATGACGATGGCCGTGATGTGCGCGAGGTGCGGCTCGTGAAGGGCGGTCCGGCACTCGTCGAAGGACCTGTACGTATCGTGGCGGAAGACGGCATCGAGATCGAATCCGATCGGTTCATGGTGGCGGTGTGCCGATGCCGGCGCAGCGCGTCGTACCCGTTGTGCGACACGAGTCATCGCAGATCTCGGTAGCGACCGGACGGCAGGGCCGAGGCGATGATCGCCTCGGCCCTGCCACAGATCTGTCGGATATCAATACCAATGGGCGCGGCCACCGATGGCCCGGCCCGTGGCCCCCAGGATTGCCAGGATCACCCCGACGACCAGGAGGATCACCCCGATCGTGGTGAGGATGGAAATTCCTGTCAGCCATCCGACCACCAGTAGCACCAATCCCAGAATGATCATCGCGTCACCTCGCTGTGTTTTCCGTCGCCGGTCGGCATCGGAGGGTGAACCTCAGGTACCCGTTGATACCGGCCGCGAAACATGAAGTCTTCGGGAATTTCCCACAACCTGAAACGATGGCGGCGACCCGCGCGGAGTGGCATCGTCGGAGATATGCCTACATCCGAGAACCCCGGGGCCAGTGTTCCGGGCGAGTACAGCGTCGACGACGAAAACCAATTGCAGCCGGAGGACACGCTCATCGATCGCGGTGAGGGCGACATTCTGGACGAGGGATACTCACCGCCGGAGCGACCGCTCGCGATGGAACCCCACGACAGCCTCGAGTCCCGCCTCGAAGAAGAAGTGCCCGACCCTGCACTCGACGACCCTGCACTCGACGACACAGAGGCAGGTGCGCGTGCCGACTATCCGGCTCGCGACGACGAAGTCGGCGACGAGCGCTCCGGGCGGCTCGTAGCTCCCGACGAAGGAACCGCAGCGGACACCGAGAAGGACCTCATCGGTACCGACGTCGGTATCGACGGTGGCGCAGCTTCGGCAGAGGAAGCGGCTGTGCACCGACTCGATGAGGACGACTCCTCTTCCGAGATCTGAGCGTGAGTTCGGAGGCCTGAGGCACGGCTGGTCGTTGCGGGTGATGCAGACAGACCGCAATCGAGGTTTCGGAGCCGGGCTCGGCTGGGTATGTAGTGATCACCTACAACAGCACCCCGAGGAGACGAAACATGTCGAAATCCACGTCGAACTACACGGTGCCCGGCCTCAGTGACAAGGACGGCGCCGGCGTCGCGCGTGTTCTGCAGGAGCGGCTCAGCGCCTACAACGATCTGCACCTGACTTTGAAGCACATCCACTGGAACGTTGTGGGACCGAACTTCATAGGCGTCCACGAGATGATCGATCCGCAGGTGGAACTCGTACGCGGCTACGCCGACGAGGTGGCCGAGCGCATCGCGGCGCTGGGCGAATCCCCGCTCGGAACACCCGGTGCTATCGCGAAGTACAGGACTTGGGACGACTATTCGGTTGTCCGCGACACGGCACAGGCACATCTTGCCGCACTCGACCTCGTGTACGACGGTCTCATCACCGACAATCGCAAGGCGATCACGAAGGTCGGCAAGATCGACCCGATCACCGAGGACCTTCTCATCGGGCAGACGGGTCAGCTGGAAAAGTTCCAGTGGTTCGTCCGCGCACATCTCGAGAGCGCATCGGGCACTCTGTCCAACGCCGATGCGCATACAGAGAAGAATGCCGCGAAGGCCGCACGCTGAATCACAGAGGCGAAGCGAGAACTATGAGTGAGAGAAAGCGCGACTTCGTCGTGCTGGAACTCGACGGGGCATGGCGCGGTCGCTGAAGCGCATCGTCGTCACGGGCGCGAGTGGAAATGTGGGCACCGCGGTGCTTCGCCGCTTCGCATCCTGGATTGTGCCTCCCGACATCGTTGCCGTCGCGCGCCGGACACCCCCGGCGCGCGACGTGTATGCGATGGCTCGGTGGCACAGCCTCGATCTCGCAGAACCGGACGACCACGACGAACTGAGGTCACTCGTTCGCGGGGCCGATGCGGTAGTGCATCTCGCATGGGGCTTCCAGCCGTCGCACCGACGTGATTGCCTTCGCTGCACAGCGCTCGCCGGAACCTGCGCCGATGACCCGGCGCTCACACGCTTCAGATCGGGGTTCATCGGCCAGTACGACGCGGGTACGGCGTTGTAGCGCTACGTTTTTCCCGACTTCCTTCCGGGCGGGGTCGGCCACGCTCCCATGCAGTGGCAGCAGCCGCCGAGGCCACTTGGAAGCTGCGTCTGCAACCGGTCCGAGGTGGGTGGATCGAACTCGCCTATGCCACGCCGATGCTGGACTGCAGCCGAGCGGCCACCATGCTGGATTGGGTTCCCCGCCATGCCGGTCCGCAGGTGTGGCGCGACGGCGTGAACGGCATGCGGGCGGGCGCCGGAACATCGAACCCCGTGCTGTGTGCGCGCACCGCCCGGCAGGTGGCCGCGGCCGTGGTCGAACGCGGGTCCATCGGTCGGCGTATCCCTCCGTAGACGACTCCCTCTGTAGACACCGGGTTTCGTATACGTCGCGCGATGGGTATGTACGCAGGCATGACGAATTCACCCGAAGACAAGCGACCCACCGCGGTCAGCCGCCTCGCGGGGTGGGTCGGGTACGCCTGCGCCCTCGTGGGAATCGTGATCATCGCTCTGGTACTCGTTGCTGCGGGTGGCGGATTCGAAGGCTGGGCGACGCTCGGGATCATTGCCGGTGTCATCGTGTTCCTCCTCGGAGCGGTGTTGATCACCATCAACTTCCGACGTGGCAGAATGCGCGATTCCGGCGGCGCCCCGACCCACGAACCGCGCTGATCGATCAACCGTTTCTCAGACCGTTCTTCACTGCATCGGCGGTACGGCCGGTGCAGTGAGAGACGACCGGTTCTCCGCCCACGATGTCAGCAAATATTGAGCAAGGCGCCCCTCGAGAAACTCGGAGGCGTTCGCACCGAACGCGATGTCGGCAGCACAGCTTGGATCCTTGGCGAGCAGATCGCCGACCACATCGTGTCGCAGGACCAGTTCGTGCACGGCATCCGCTTCGATGTGTTCTGCATAGAAGGTGATGCACGCAGGCGGTGCATCGAGACGCTCCAGTGCGGACACCATCCGGCGGGAGCCCGGTGACGAGGTGATCTCCACCGCCGCGAACATGCCGATCAGCATCGGTATCCGCGCCCTGTGCAGCCCGCACAGTGACATGAAGTTCACGGTGGCGAGAGTGTCCGCAGGCACGCATTCGAGATAGCCGAGATAGTCATCGTGAAGGCCGGCCGCAACCAGGAGGTTCGCGAACAGTCGAGAGTGCAGTCGCTCGGCATGTCCGCCGCCGTACTCGTCGAACTCGACCGCGACGAGTGCGGCTTTCGAACGTCCCGTGAGTCGTGGGATCGCCCAGGCGTTCGGGTCGGCTTCCTTGAGATGGTAGATGGAACGGTGCACGAAGAACTCGCGCATCTGTTCCCACGTTCCGTACGCAGCCAGCTGGTGCGAGAGGCCCCACGCGTCGCGAGCTTCATGGCACAGATCTTCGAGGACCGCGTCGGGATCGTCACGTTCGGGGACATCGCGCCGCAACGCGTGCAGGAAGAGCTGTTCCAGTTGGGCGCGCACACCGAGCGGCCCGGGCATCCATTCCCACTCGGCGTCGACGCCGTCGAATCCGCGGTAGTGCATTTCGTACAGCACAGCAAGCGTGAGCTGTACGTCTTCGCCGTAAGGTTCGCCGGACGCGACGTGCAGAGGCCATGGCCCGATGTCGGCGGGTGAACGTAGCCGCGAGATCACCTCGGCGGATATCGGCCCGCGGGGTCGGGGCAGAGGTGCTGTGTGCACGTCGGAGGAACGGAGCTGCGAAGTCATGGAGTGCGAGTACCCGCTTCCGGCCGAGTGGAACCGTCGTGCGTGTGCGGTTCGTAGGTGTCCAGCGCGGCGAGTACGCTCCACAGGCCTCGCCCTGGAGAAGGAGAGCCGGCGTGAGCAGAAGCTGAGCAAGAACGGTCATGCATACTTCTCGTCCACTGCACGACACTGGATTCATGACCGGATCCGGACGTGACCGACTGCGCGAACTGCTCGACGCCGTCCTCGACGAGGACCATGCGAACCTCGACGACATGGCACGCGGCGCATTCTCGTCGCCGTGGCATTTCAGTCGTCAATTCTCGCTCGGTACAGGAGAATCACCGGTTGCACTGCGGCGTCGGGTGATGCTCGAGCGTGCTGCGTGGCAGTTGCGCGACGGCTGCGGTGTCACCGAGACGGCCTTCGCCGCGGGGTACACCTCGGTGGAAGGATTCAGTCGCGCGTTCTCCCGGGCATACGGCTATCCGCCGAGCACGACAGGGAGCCGGGCACTCGCACCGTCCGGATATTCGCACTGGCTGCCTGCTCCCAACGGAGTACATTTCCATCCGCCCATGCATCTGTGGGTGGAGGGTGACACCGGCGGGTACGGTCGCGGCGTCGGAGCCGGCCAGGTGACCGCGCAGATGGTCCACCACGATCTCGACGACACCCGGATCCTGTTGAATGCCGCATCGGATCTGGACATCGGCGACTACGAGCGCGTCAGATTTCCGGGACTCGTGGTGCTCGAGTGGGACGGACCCGAAGGATCGATTGCGCAGGTGCTCGGCAATCTCGTGTGGTCGAAACAGATCTGGCTCGCATCGATGGTCGGCGCCGACGAACCTGTGCGTGCGGGTAATGACGTGGCATCGCTGTGTAAGCAGTTCGACGTGATCGCACCGCAGTGGGCCGAAGCCGTACGCGACATCGACCGACGCAACGCCTGGGATGATCGCCTGATCGACGCATTGTGCGACCCACCCGAGAGCTTCGTGCTCGGCGGCGTCGTCTCACATGTACTCACCTTCGCGGCGCACCGGCGACAGCTCGTGCGTCACATGCTGCGCGCTGCCGGCCGCAGCGTCGACAACGGCGACCCGCTCGAGTGGCAGCGCGGCGCCTCGCCCCACATGCTCGGAGACGAGCCGGAAGGAAACCCGACATGAGCCGGATGATTTTTTTCACCGCAAGCACACTCGACGGGTTCATCGCGACGGAGGATCACAGCCTGGATTGGTTGTTGTCGCGCGACATCGACCACGACGGACCCGGCGGGGGCGCAGCATTCATGTCCCGGATCGGCGCGGCCGCGATGGGCGCCTCGACGTATCAGTGGGTCCTGGACTATGCCGGGGTCGACAAGTGGGAGTACGAATTCCCGTGCTGGGTCTTCACGCACCGTGACGGAATGCCGGTGGCGCAGGGGCCGGACGGCCCGGGCGACATCCGGTTCACACAGGACGATGTGCGTACGGTCTACGACGAGATGGCAGCCGCCGCCGGTGATCGCGACCTGTGGATGATCGGCGGGGGAGACCTCGCCGGGCAGTTCGCCGACGCGGGCCTCCTCGACGAGATGATCGTGTCGTTCGCTCCGGTGACGATCGGTGCAGGCAAACCGCTACTGCCGCGGCACGTCGAGCTGGAACTCACCGACCTGGCGCGCAACGGGGAATTCGCGATAGCAACCTATCGTGTGAAACCGCCTGGTGCGTCCGAGCGCTGAGCTTGTGACGGGCATCACTCACGGGTACCGTCGGGGTCAACCGAAACGCAGTCCTCGGGAAGGAGTCAAGGCTATGAAGCTCAACCTCTTCGTCGCGTGGTCGGCATTCGCACTCGCGCTCATCGGAGTGATCACGATTGCATTCACCCTGGTTGCCGCCGGATCCGGGCATGGTGGATTCGCGCTCGCCAGTGGGGTCGCCGCCGCCGTGGCGGTGATGCTCGCCTTCGGGATGGTGGCGGGTACCGTCCGGCGCGATCATCGCCGACATTTCGATACACCGCACCTGTTCTGACGATCAGGATTCCGCCAGCCGCTTCTTCTCGGCCTCGATGTCGAAATTCGGTTCCGGCCAGTCGAGGTCGAGACGTGCGAATGCGTCGATGAGTAGTTCCATCACGGCGAGACGGCTGTACCACTTGCGGTCGCACGGTACGACGTACCAGGGCGCGTGGTCGGTGTTCGTCTTGTCGAGCATGTCCTGATATGCCTTCTGGTATTCGGGCCACAGTGCGCGCTCGGAGACATCGCTCGGGTTGTATTTCCAGTGCTTGTCACGCCGCTCGAGCCGCTCGGCGAGACGCTCCTTCTGTTCGTCGAGGGAGACGAACATCGCGACCTTGACGATGGTCGTGCCGTTGTCGACTAGGTCGCGTTCGAATCGGTTGATCTCGTCGTAGCGACGACGCCAGACGGATTCGGGGACGAGCTTGCGCACGCGGGCGACCAGAACGTCCTCGTAGTGGGATCGGTCGAACACTCCGAGCTGGCCGTCTCGGGGCAGGGCCTTCTGGATGCGCCACAGGTAGTGGTGGCGCTTCTCTTCCGCTGTGGGCACGCCGAACGCCCTGTGGTCGACCCCTTGGGGATCCACGTGCCCGATGACGTTACGGACCATCCCGCCCTTACCTGCGGTGTCCATGCCCTGGAGGACCAACAGCACAGATCGCTCGTCGCCGAGGCGGCCGTTCGCGAAGAGCATCTCCTGCAGGTCCGACAGCGCAGCGCCGCGTTCCTCGATGAGCTTCGTCCCGAGTTCCTTGCCGCCCTCGAATCCGGGCGTACCGCTCGCGTCGAGGTCGGCGACCAAATTGTGCGGTCCGGCCCGCAGAATCTGCACTGCCGGGGTGTGCCATCCGTCGCCGTCGTATTCCATGGAAGCGAGCGTGCCACACTGCGTCCGCTCAGTCCGTTTCTTCGGTCTGTGTCCGGTAGGTCTGTGTCCAGTAGGGCGGTGGCGAGGTGCCGTCGATCATATGGCTGCCCCACAGGTCGACCTCGGTGATGCGTCCGGTGGCGGTGCTTCCGCCACTCACGGGAATCCGGATCGTCACTTCGGTGCCTGCGCCCAGGGGCGTGTCGGGCGCGAACGCGACGCCGAGCTCGCGTAGTCGACCGCGCCACACGTGCCGACCCACGATCGGATCGAAGTGTCCGGACAGTTCGATGTCGACGGTGGCGGGTTGCGTTCCGACGGTGACTTCGGCCGGTCCCCTGTAGCCCTCGGGGTCTTCGTCGTGGTGTGGCGGCATCGCATCGGGCATGCCCCGAGATTACACGTAACTCCGGGTTACGTGAATGGGTCAGGATTCGTCAGTGGGGAGCAATGGGTGCGGCTGCGACTTGAAACGTCCGGGCGACCCCCCGGCCTTGGCGATTCCGGCGATCCCGCCCCACACCATCATCGTCAGGTAGTCGACGAGGTCTTCCGCGGTCATGGACTTGTTCGAGATCCACCAGTGCGTCGCAAGCTGGATTGCGCCGACGATGCCGTACGCCCACGGCACCGACCCGCCGGAATCCATCTCGAGCAACCGCAGCCGCTCGCCGAGCACTGCCGACACCAATTCGGCGATCATCCGCTCGGAATCGGCGACGACGTCGCGGCTCGCCGACGAGCTGTTCGACATGATGTAGAGATACACCTCGGGATCCTCGGCGACCGTCTCGACATACGCCGTGATCGCGACCCGGGTGAGATGGTATTCGTCGAGATCCTCGGACACCGCCGAGTAGATGCGCGGCGCGAGAACCGTCTCGATGTATCGCATCATGGTCGCGGTCGTCAGATCGCTCTTGTCGGTGAAGTACCGGTACAACACGGTCTTGGACACGCCGATCTCGGCGGCGATCTCGTCCATCCCGATCTCGTGCCCGCGGGCGCGGATTGCCTTGATGGTGCCTTCGATGAGTTCTTCGCGGCGCGCGATCTTGTGCTCGTGCCAACGACGTTTACGACCGTCTTGCTTCGTGGGCGGGGCGTCCGTCGCGTCGGGTGTAGAAGAAGGCATCTGTTCGGCACATCCATTCGGTCTCGATCGTCCGCTCAGTCTACGGGCGCCGGTTCCTCACACGATTCGGTGGTGTGCCAGGTGGTGCCTACGCAGTGCTCGGTGGTGGCGGTCGAATTTCGGCACAATGGTCCGGTGCAGTACATGAATATCGAGGACGAGGCCAAGCGCCGGGATCTACGCCGGATGAAGGCGGTCGCGACAGGTTTTCTGATCGTGGCCGCCGTGGTGTATCTGTTCTGCAGGTGGCAGGAAACCCGGGGTGCGGGCGCGTGGGTCGGATACGTTCGTGCCGCGTCCGAGGCGGGCATGGTCGGCGCCCTCGCCGACTGGTTCGCCGTGACTGCGCTCTTCCGTCACCCGATGGGAATTCCGGTGCCCCACACCGCGATCATCAAGCGGAAGAAGGACCAGCTCGGCGCGAGTCTGAGCTCCTTCGTCGGAACCAACTTCCTCGCACCCGAGGTGGTGTCGGCGAAAGTCGAATCGGCACAGATTCCGCTGAGGCTGGGCGGCTGGATGGCGCAGCCGCGGAACGCCGAGCGGGTGGCGAAGGAAACCTCGACGATCCTGCGCGGTGTCGTGAGCATCCTGCGTGAGGACGACATCGCGCAGATCATCGACCAGACCATCGTCAAGCGGATTGCTGAGCCCGAGTGGGGGCCGCCCCTCGGCCGCATTCTCGGTGAACTCCTCGCAGAGGGAAGACAGCGTCCGCTGATCGACATGCTTGCCGAACGTGCACACCAGTGGGCGCTGGGAAGCCAGGAGACGATCGACCGCATCATCACGAAGGATTCGCCGTCGTGGTCTCCGAAGTTCGTCGACCTCCTGCTGGGCGAGAGGATCCATCGGGAGCTGGTCGACTTCACCTGGAAGGTCCGCTCCAACCCCGAGCACGAGGTTCGACTCGCCGTGGAGAAATTCCTCGTCGACTATGCGCGGGATCTTCAGTACGACCCGGTGACCATCGCGAAGGCCGAGAAACTCAAGGCCGAGATCATGGGGCGTGAAGAGATCACGCAGTTGGCTTCCGCGACCTGGCGGGTCGCCAAGCGCATGATCCTCGAGTCCGTCGACGACCCGGACAGCACGCTGCGCAGGAAGGTGGCCGAGAACGTCGAGCGCTTCGGTATCCGGCTGCACGAGGACACCGAGATGCGCGGCAAGGTCGACGGATGGCTGCTCGCCGGTGTCCGGTTCATCGCCGGGAACTATGCGGACGAGATCACTTCGGTGATCCGGGAAACCGTCGAACGCTGGGATGCGGAGGAGGCCAGCCGCAAGATCGAGCTCGCCGTGGGGCGTGATCTACAGTTCATTCGCATCAACGGCACGGTCGTGGGTGCCCTCGCCGGCCTTGCCATCTACACGGTCTCCGAGCTGTTGTTCGCATGATCTGCGTCACGTGCTAGCTGAGTGCTTGCTGTAGCTAGCACCCCTCCGTACGCTTGGTGTCGTGTCCACGAATCGAGAATCGGCCGAACCGGTCGGCGACGACCAGAGCGACAACGCTGGGCCCACCGATATCGCTGCGCGGGTGGTGGGCAATGCCGCCCAGGACATCGGAAGCTTCATTCGGTCTCAGCGTGAAGCTGCTCAGGTCTCGCTGCGGCAGCTGTCGCAACTGGCAGGGGTGAGCAACCCGTACCTCAGTCAGATCGAGCGCGGACTGCGCAAACCGTCCGCGGAGGTGCTTGCGCAGATCGCAAAAGGTCTGCGGCTGTCCGCCGAAGTCCTCTATGTGCGAGCCGGAATTCTCGAGGAACGGCCCCACAGCGCGCTTCGCGACGCGTTGCTTGCCGATACCGCACTGTCGGAACGGCAGAAGCAGGTCCTGCTCGACATCTACGACTCGTTCTGTCGCGAGAACGAGACGGTTCCGGCGGCATCGACGCCCGGAAGCGTCACCGACCGCGTGGTTCCAGCAGATCGCGTGAATCCCCCAGACTCAGACGAGGAGAACTGACATGACCGACCCCAACGTTGCACTCCGAACATCCCTCTACGCAGCTGTCGGTGCCGGCGACGCTGTCGTCCAGGCCGTCGCCGACGTCGTCGTCCAGGTGCGTGAGCGCGCCGAGAACACCCAGCTCGACGTGAACGACCGCGTCGAGACTGCACGCGAGCGCATCGCGGCGGTCCCGGCCGATCTGACCGAGACCATCGAGTCCCTGCGGGCCCGCCTGGGCGATCTGCCCTCCGAGCTTCCCGAGGAGCTCGCCGACCTGCGCGAACGCTTCAGTGCCGAGGAACTGCGCAAGGTCGCCGAGGCCTACCTGAAGGTCGCATCCGACCTCTACGCCGCATTCGCCGAGCGCGGCGAAGAGACCATCGATCGTCTGCGTCAGCAGCCGGCCGTCGAGGAACGCCTCGGTCGGGCCGAGGCCGCATTCGGCGACGTCGTCGACCTCACCGAAGACGCGCTCGGTACCGTCGCTCGCCAGACGCGCGCTGTCGGTGAGCAGGCCGCCAAGTTCGCCGGACTGACTGCGGACCGCATCACCGACACGGCCACCGAAGTCGGCGATGCTATTGCCGAAGCCGGCGACGACGCTGCTCTTCGCGTCCTCGAACTCGGCGAACAGGCCGAGGAAGTCAGTGGTGAGGCGGCAACTCGCGTCGAGTCGGTCAAGGGCGATGTGGACGACGCTGCGCAGACTGTGACGGCGAAGGCCGACGCTGTGGTAGTTGCGACCCCTGAAGCCAAGGTTGTGAAGCCTGAGGCCAAGACTGCGACCACTGTTGCGAAGCCGGCGCCGGCCAAGACCCCTGCGAAGAAGGTTCCGGCCAAGACCGCTGCGAAGGCTCCTGCCAAGAAGGCTGCGCCCCGCAAGACCACCGGCGCCTGACCGAAGATCTGGTCTCCGACCTGGTCGAATGCGATCGGCTCCCGCGCTCGAAGTTGCGCGGGAGCCGATTCTCGTAGACTGGGTGCTGTGCCGAATGTCGATTCTCTTGCCGGTCTGATCATGCTCGCCCTACAGGTCATTGCACTTGTCGGAGCAGGCTTCGCGTTGTTCCATGCGGTTCGTCAACCCGCCGAGGCATTTCCCGCGGTCGACAAGCTCACGAAACCCGTATGGCTCGGGATTCTCGCGGCCGCGTTGATCGTCCTTCTGCTCTTCGGGGCAGTGGGGATGCTCGGCATCATCGCCGTGGTTGCGGTCTGCGTGTATCTGGTGGACGTGCGCCCGCGCGTCGAGGAAGTCCAGAAACGGCGCTGGTAGCGCCGACCTGCGCCGATCAGCGATCGTCTCGGCCGACCACTTGACAAGTGTGATCCAGATAATGACACTTCGAGTAACGGGTATCAATCGAGGCGAGGTGGTTCGCGATGTCCATCAGTCGAACCGACGGGTCGATCGAGAGTGCGCCCGATCGAGTACGCGGGTCGTCCGCGGCCGAGGGAAAACAGGGCACAGCGCAACGGCTCCTCGACTCCTCGGCGCGTAAATCCTACGATCCCGCCTTCGAGATCGACTGGGATGCTCCGATCCCCGACGACAAATACGGCATGACTCCCGAGTGGTCCAGCCTGTACGGCACAGACCTGTGGGAACGGATGTCGGAACAGCAGCGGATCACTCTCACCACGCACGAAGCGGCGAGTATCGCGGGGACGGGCATCTGGTTCGAGATGATCCTCATGCAGATGCTCATCCGCGACCTCTACCAGCAAGATCCTTCCAGTGCGTACGTCCAGTTCGGCCTCACCGAGATCGCTGACGAATGCAGGCATTCGATCATGTTCGCGCGCTCGGCGAAGCGACTCGGTGTGCCGTCGTACCGGCCGAAGCGGTGGATCCGCGTGAGCGGACGAGGATTCAAGGCCGTCGCGTCGGGGGCGCTCGCGTTCGGTGCCACACTGTTCGCCGAAGAGATCCTGGACATGATGCAGCGCGATTTCATGCGCGACGAGCGCGTCCAGCCACTCACCCGGACGGTCAGCCACATTCACGTCGTCGAAGAGTCGCGACACATTCGGTACGCGCGCGAGGAAACCGAACGCAGGATGCGTAGTGCCACGCGGGCGCAGCGCGCATACATCCGCATGCACCTGGGTGTGTCCGGCTACCTGATCGTGACGAATCTGATCAACGACCAGGTGTATGCGGCGGCGGGTCTCGACGTCGCCGAGGCGAAGGCCGCGGCGCGTGCGAATACGTACTACCACGACAGATTGCGGCAGGGCACGCGGCGGACGGTCGAGTTCCTCGACTCGGTGGGACTGATCGGCGGTCCGTCGGCGCATCTGCTCCGCAGAGCGCACGTGCTGTGAGTCGTGCCCACAGCCCGTCACCGATCGACAGCCGTCACCGACCGACACTCGATCGCCGGATAGACCGGCGTGCACTCAGGAGAAGCACACGTGAAGAAGCCCAACCGTCGTCAGGCCGTACTGCTCGCCGCAGGGGCGAGTGTGCTTGCCGGTGCCATGGCGAGCGCGTTCGCCGCGCGTCGCGCCCGGTCCACGGTGGTGCGCACGAAGGATGTGGCTCCCCACGCGTTGCTCTCCACTCCGAGCCTGGAGGCCGAGGAGATCGAGGTCCGGACCGACGACGGCGCCAGACTTCATGTACTCGCCTACGGTGATCCCGATGCGCAGCCGCTCGTGTTCAGCCACGGGTGGACGTGCAGCGGGATGTACTGGACCCCGCAGATCAACGCGTTCGCCGACCGATACCGCGTCGTCGTCTACGACCAGCGCGGACACGGCTCCAGTGAAGTAGGGACACGCCGGCTGGGTCCTGACGTCCTCGCCGGCGACCTGGCCGCGGTCCTGGATGCAGTGGTCCCGGCCGGACGCAAGGCGGTGCTCGCCGGGCACAGCATGGGCGGGATGAGCATCATCGCGTGGGCCGAGAGGTACCCGGAGCAGGTCTCTGAGAAGGTCGCGGGTGTCCTCCTCGCCAGTACCGGAATGGACAACCTCATCGCGGACGCGGCATTGATCGCACTTCCCGAGCGGTTCCCGCGGGTGCCGGTGAAGGTGGCGCGTCCGCTTCTCGGTGCGAGGGTGCCGTTGGTCGAATCGAAGTTCACCACCAGGGCTCTCAAATACGTGGCGCTGTCACCGGCGGCGACCGCGGCCGAGGTCGATTTCTGTCAGAAGATCGTGCTCGGGTGCCCGCCGCGTACGCGCGGGGGCTGGGGCTTCGCGCTGAGCACTCTCGACATCCACGAGGGCCTCGAGAACCTCACCGTGCCCACGACAGTGCTCGTCGGCGCGGCCGACCGGCTCACACCTCCGGTACACGCGCGACGGCTCGCAGCCGGACTCGAGAAGGCCGGAAATCTCGAACGCCTGGTGGTGCTCGACGGCGTCGGACACATGAGCTCTGTCGAAGCCATCGACGCGTTCGACGACGAGCTTCTGCATCTCGTCGAGCGCGCGGGAGCGACCGTCTCCTAGTTGAAGACGACGGTCTTCTTACCGTGCACCAGCACCCGATCCTCGAGGTGCCACCGGAGACCGCGCGACAGGACGAGCTTCTCCACATCGCGACCCTGCCGCACCATGTCCGCGACGCTGTCGTTGTGGCTCACACGGATGACGTCCTGTTCGATGATCGGGCCCGCGTCGAGTTCCGCTGTCACGTAGTGGCAGGTCGCGCCGATGAGCTTCACGCCGCGGGTGAACGCCTGGTGGTACGGGCGGGCGCCGATGAACGACGGCAGGAAACTGTGGTGGATGTTGATGGCCCGCCCGGCCCAGTGCTCGCACAGCTCCGCGGGCAGGACCTGCATGAACCGTGCGAGCACCACGGCGTGCGGATCGTGTGCGTCGACGATCTTGCGGACCTGTTCGAACGCAGGTCCGCGTTCGGCGGGATCTGACGGGAACGAGACGTAGTGGTAGTCGATCCCGTGCCTGCGTGCGACCTGCTCGAGTTCGCGGTGATTGCCGACGACGGCGCACACATCGGCTTCGAGCTCGCCGGCGGCCACGCGGCCGAGAAGGTCGTGCAGGCAGTGGGCTTCCTTGCTGACGAGCAGCACCACGCGCTTGCGCTGACCGGTGTCGGAGAGTGTCCATTCCGTTTCCGCGCCGATCTCGTCCGCCACCACGGCGAACCTGTCCCGCAACTCGTCGATGCCGAACGGAATGGACGACGCCCGGACCGCCTGCCGGGTGAAGAACCAGCCGCCGTCCGGGTCGGCGTGATACGCGGCCTCGACTATCGAGCCGCCGACCTCCGCGAGAAACGTGGAGATCTTCGCGACGATCCCGGTGCTGTCGGGGCAGCCCAGGGTCAACACGTAACGGCGGTCGTCGGTCGAGGTGGAACGAGTCATGCCCGCGATTGTCTCAGGTGGCCGGAAGCTGCGGTCGGGGGCCGTCGCACGGTAGCGGTGCCCACGAGCGTGGTGAAGTCGATCGTGTGGATACCGCGCGCGGTCACCTCGTCGGCGATGCCACGTCGCACTGCTGCGATCTGCTCGTCGTCGAGGCCGTTCAACGCAGCCCGGTATCCGGTGCCGGTGACGAGATTCCAGCACAGATCGTCGGTCGCGGGAAGCCGGTTGGACAGGACACGCACCTCGACGGAATGAGTGCCTGCGCCGGCGAGCCATGCCTCGAGCGTGTGTGGGGTGTCGATCTCGTGGAGGGGAGTCCGCGCACGCAGCGACCCGCGCTCGGCGAGTTCCGGATCGAATCGCGCCGCGACGTCGAACACGACCTGTCCGTATTCCTCCAGCGCTCCTCGCCCCCATACCGTCACACCGACCCGGCCGCCGTGTCGTACGAGGCCGACGAGCCGCGCGAACTCCCGATGCATATCGGGAAGGAAGAACACTCCGTAGGAGATCGCGAGTGCGTCGTATCCGTCGGCAGGAATGTCCGAGGGCGCTTCCCAGGCGGTTGCGTCGGCGCACACGAAGTCGACGTTCTGCAACGCTCGGCCCTCGGCGATCAGGCGGGCCTTTTCGAGGAGGTCGGCGGAGAGGTCGACGCCGTGCACACGCCCGGACGGACCCACCGCTGCCGCGGCCGGAAACGCTGACGCACCTGCGCCGCAGCACACGTCCAGGACCGTGTCGCCGGGGCCGAGTCCGAGTTGGAACGCCAGTGCCGTCCCGGCGGGGCCCCACACCGTGTCGGTGAGCAGATCGAAGGTGACGCTCGCGTCGTCGAAAGTGCGGGCGGTGTCTGCTGGGTTGTCGCTCATTTCGGTCAATCTACCGATCTCGGTGAGAGTGCTCCATCGTTCACGGTGGAGGTGAATCACCGTCACTCAGGGCCCTGCGTGTCAGGCTGAGTTGAGGCCAGCGGTTCACAGCAACTCCGCCTGCAGGGCGAGATACGGATCAACCCAACGATGACGATGTCCACCCC
>NZ_JBHWWZ010000048.1:0-37227 GCF_042730275.1 Rhodococcus sp. NPDC060086 | reverse complement strand
AACCAGTAGACTTCGTCACCGGAAAGGTGCTCCTCGAACTCGCGCGAACATGACCCTCAGCAAGTCATATTCTTGCAGTTCAGAGCACCTTTCTTCGTGATCGACACAGGCCCACCGCCAATTCGGCGTGAAAGCGCGAGGCTAGACTGACGAATCACCTGTCCACTCAGACCGGAGGCGGATAATGCACGTAACTCCCCTGGCATGGGGGTTGACGATTGCAGTGATCGTCGGCCTGCTCGCCTTCGACTACTTCGCGCACGTCCGCAAGGCCCACACGCCCACGCTGAAGGAATCGGCGATCTGGTCTTCCATCTACGTCGGGCTGGCCCTCGTTTTCGGCGTCGTGGTATTCGTCTTCGGTGGTACTGCGATGGGTGCGGAGTATTTCGCGGGTTACGTGACGGAGAAGGCGTTGTCGGTGGACAACCTCTTCGTGTTCCTGATCATCATGTCCAGCTTCCGGGTGCCGCGGGACGACCAGCAGAAGGTGCTTCTTTTCGGCATCGTGTTCTCACTCTTCGCCCGAACAGGATTCATCTTTCTCGGTGCGACACTGATTAATTCATTCGCCTGGGTCTTCTACATATTCGGCCTGATCCTTCTCCTCACCGCCGGAAACATGCTGCGGCCCGAAACTGAAGAGTCGCATACGGCTGAGAACTTCATCATCCGCATCGCCAAGAGATTCCTGCACACCAGCGAGCACTACGACGGCGACAAACTGTTCACCATCGAAAACGGCAAGCGGGCCCTGACGCCGATGCTGCTCGTGATGATCGCCATCGGCGGTACCGATCTGCTGTTTGCACTCGACTCCATCCCCGCGATCTTCGGACTGACCCAGAACGTGTTCATCGTGTTCACGGCAACCGCCTTCTCACTGATGGGCCTTCGTCAGCTGTACTTCCTCCTCGACGGATTGCTCGACCGCCTCATCTACCTGTCGTTCGGACTCGCGGCGATCCTCGCGTTCATCGGCGTGAAACTCATCCTGCACGCGCTCCACGAGAACAATCTGCCGTTCATCAACAACGGCGAACCTGTGCACGTGGTGGAGATCGAGACGGGAACCTCGCTGGCCGTCATCCTTGGCATATTGATCGTCACCGTCATCGCCTCGCTGACCAGTGAGCGAGGTAAGGCGCAGTCCGCGATCGCCGGTGCGAGGCGTCACGCCACCAACTACGCCGACCTCGATTACACATCGAGCAAGGAAGAGCGCGAACGCATCTACGCCAAGTTGATCGACAAGGAGAAGCAGGTGAAGGCGCTCGCACCGAAATACCGGCAGGAGGCGCGGGAGGAGGAAGGGCTGCTGGACCTCATCCGACGCGCCCACGCCGAGCACGACGCATTCTTGAACCAGTGAACGCGGGGCCCGCGTCAAGAGAGCAGGGAGAGCGATGATGAGACCACTTCGATACTCGATCAACGTCACCCTCGACGGCTGCTGCCATCACGAGGCAGGGCTCCCCCCGGACGAGGAGTCGATGTGCTACTGGACCGCCGAGATGGAGCGAGCCGATGCCCTCCTATTCGGCCGGGTGACCTACGAGATGATGGAGTCGGCGTGGCGGAAGCCGGCCACCGGCACATGGCCCGACTGGATGGATGAGTGGGAGATCCCGTTCGCCGAAACCATCGACCGAGCGAAGAAGTACGTCGTGTCGAGCACGTTGAGAAGCGCTGATTGGAATGCCGAGCTGGTGCGAGGTGACTTGGGGCCGGCGGTTCAGCAGCTCAAGCAGGAGTCGGGCGAGGGCCTGTGGGTGGGTGGCGTGACGCTCCCCCTGGCGTTGGCAGATCTGGGACTGATCGACGAGTACGAGTTCCTTGTGCAGCCGGTCCTTGCCGGACACGGGCCGACGTTGCTCGCCGGTCTACGCGAGCGCATCCAGCTCGAGCTCGTGGACCGCCATGAGTTCCGGTCGGGGGCGGTCGCCCAGCGATACCGGCCCACGCGAATTACGGCGTGACGCGATTCGTCTTCTCTGATACGCGGAGTGTGCATTGTTGCTCCCTTGACTCTCGGTCCTGTGCCGTCCCCTGTGGAAACGGCTGGACCCGGACCATCATGGAAGCCACATCCGCAGAGGTGAATTCGAACAAAGCGGTCCGGCCCTGCTCGACCGACGATGATCTCGGTGGGGCAGGCGCACAACGCACTCACCTGCGTCACAACCCTCGGATGGGATTCCGAGATTCCGAATCGAGGAAAGGTGCCGTTACAATCCGGCATGCCTTACTCCGCCCCGCCCTCGGATCCCAACATTCGTCTCGAAGTCAACGCATACGCACCCACCGCACTTCAGGACGTCGGCATCGCGTACTGGCGGCTGGAAGGCCTCGATCCGGAAACCGGCGGGCCGATCTGGGAGCAGAGCCTCAGTGCGCTTCCCTACAAGATGTGGTCGGGCGGAGCGCACTATGCAGCGGCCGCTGCCGTAGCCGCGACGCTGCTCGGATACTGGTGCGCATCGTGCAGGGGAGAATTGGTCTTGACCTCCCGGCAAGCACTCGTCGATGCCCTTGTCGGGAAGGCAGTCGAGTGCCGAAGATGCAACACGCGGGTCGACGATCAGGCAGCGGGGATTCTCAATCCACGCGCGCTCACCGGGCACTCCCACCGGGCGCTGGAGGCGCGGGGGAAGGCGACTGTAGAGCAAGCGCGGCGCGAGGTGATCGCAGAGCTCCACTCGGTGGCATTCGAAGATCCGGAACCGCTCCTCGCCGACGCTTCGCTCCAGGCAAAGCTCGGGGCCCTGGCCGTGATCCACGCAGTGGGAAACACAGATGGGTTGATCTATCCCATCGAGATCAACGATCGGACGATCGCTCCGAACGCATCGCTCAGCAAAGACCTCTTCATCGCTGCCTGGCAGGGAGGGCTGCTCCAAGTTCATCCGACCTCACCGACCAACGCGTTCTCCTGGGACGGCGAAACCGTTCTCGGTGAAGGCTTCTACACCAACCGCGCCCGATTCTTCGCTCCCGGCGACGGGCCCGTCGAAGAACGACCCGAGCGCCTCGTCGACCTCCTCCTCGACAGGCTCGATCCGACTCACATGCGCGCGACCGAACGCACCGAACTGACCGAGCTCGCGCGGCACCTCATCGCGGAGGAAGCAGGTCGGTATTTCATACACATGCTGGGCGAGCACAACCTTCCGGATCTGACCGAGACTCAGGAAGAGGCGCTGCGGACTGCAACGGCTCGCGGTGCAGAACTGTTCTCGATCGGGCATCTGGACCGGATGGTCTGGGGTTCCATACGCGATACCGCCGGAGTCCATAAACGCAATGCCGGAATGCCGAAGGCGAACGCAATCACCTACGGGTTGAAGCAGTTCGAACGCTGGATCGAAGGCGCATCCGAAAAGCCGAGCGTGTTGTCCGATCCGTTCAGCGAAGACGAACGAAAGCTTCCCCTGTCGTCGGCCACCAGCATCGTGTTCCGCACAATCCTCGGTCTCGACCCGATGAGCGCGGGCCCCGGCGAGCTCGCCGAAGCGTTGGTCGGGGCCTCGGACGCCGAGCTGCGCCACGAGTGCGACGCGAGCATCCCCGATCACGACGAATTGATGGAGTGGCTCCGGACATCGACCGGCTACTGGAATGACGGCAAGTTCCGGAAGGTCCTCGGCCTCCTCGAAGGCTGGACTCCTCAGATCTGCGCCCCGGGCTGCGCGCACGAACGTATCGGGCACGTCGCCCAGGAATGTGGTCGAGTGTACGACCGCATCGTCTCGAGCGTCGGAGACAACGATGCAGCCATCCTCACCGCTGAAGCGACGGTCATTGCCAACGCTCTCGACGATGGGGTTCGCGCCGGCGACGGTCTGCTCACCTCTCTCGTGCAGACCCTGCAGGACTACGACGCCCGGCAAACGGGTGCATTCTGACAGAGACCGCACGGCCGTGTTCCGGGTGGTCGGTGCCGAAGACACAACCGACCGGACGGTGCTCACGCGCAACACCATACTTGGTGTGCCCTCTCGGGACGATCAGGGAGACCGAATCATATTGTCATTCAACCACTTCGACCCATGATGGGCTTCCTCACGAGAGACTTCGCGCCGTGAGGGTCTCGCTACCGAAGTACGCGAGCGGTTGCGTCACCTCCACTCGAACGATGGACCCGATCTCGAAACGTGCCCCACCGCGCACAGACGCCCGCACACTGATCTCCGATTCGAGATGATTCACTGTCACCAGCGACTCGGCACCGGAGAACTGGACTTCACCCACCTGGAATTGTCCGTCCGGTTCGGGCGTCAACGCCACTTGCTCCGGCCTAACCAGCACCTCTCCGCGGCCGTGGCCCTCCCCGAACACCGCTACAGTTCCGAACACGGTCTCTGCGTGCGCCCCGGTACGAACCGCGGCAACGAACTGGGCTTCGCCGACGAACACCGCGACCTCTCGTGTGGCGGGTGCGCGGTACACCTGTTCAGGCTCTCCGATCTGGGCGCACCGCCCAGCCAGGAGAACCGCGACCCTGTCGGCGGAGCTCATCGCCTCCGCCTGATCATGAGTGACCAGGACCGAGGCGACCTTCTGTTCACGTAGCAGCGCCCGCACCTCGGTGCGGATGCTTGCTCGCAATCCGGCATCGAGTGCGGCGAACGGCTCGTCCATGAGCAGCACCGTCGGCTTCGGGGCGAGGGCACGTGCAAGCGCGACACGTTGCTGCTGTCCGCCGGACAGCTCCCGCGGTCGCGCGTCGATCGCGTGTGCGAGCCCCACCAGCTCGAGCAACTCCTCCACTCTCGCACGCCGCGCCTTACGGTCTCCGAGCATCGACCGCAGCGATGGACGCACCAGGCCGAAACCGACGTTCCGTCCGACGCTCAAGTGTGGGAACAGTCCACCTTCCTGTGGCATCAGCCCGATCATCCGATGCTCGGGTGGAAGGTGCACGCGGGGTGGTTGATCGATCAGCCGCTCTCCCAGCATGATCGATCCGGTGTCGATCCGGTGCAGCCCTGCGATCGAACGCAGGAGTGTGGTCTTGCCACATCCGGACGGGCCGAGTACCGCGAGCATCTCGCCCCGGTCGACGTGGAACGAGATGTCGTCGAGGACTCGTGTGCTGCCGTACCCCGCACCGACCCCGGACACCGACAACGAATTCATACCTGACCTTTCACTACGGTCTGCCCGTCGACCGAGTTTCCTCGGAGCACTCTGCCGAGCACGAACGTCGGGAGCGCGGATACCAGGATCAGAGCGAGCGCATACGGTGCTGCCTCGCCGTATTTGAACACCTGGGCAGTGGACCACAGTTCGGTCGCCAACGTGTCCACGCCTCTCGGCCGAAGCATCAGGGTAGCCGGCAGTTCCTTTGCCACGGTGAGGAATACCAGCGCCGCACCTGCAGTGATGGCGGGCAGGGCGATGGGGATCGTCACTCGAAGGTCGGTCCGTACCCGACCGGACCCGAGGACACGTGAGACGTCTTCGAGCACCAGCTGAGAAGAATCGATCGCCGACCGGATACTCCCCACCGCGAGAGGCAGGAACAACACGACATATGCCACGATCAGCAGGGTGGTTGTCTGATAGATCGAGGGCAGGAATCGTATCCCCAGAAAGACGACGGCAAGCCCGACGGTGATGCCCGGAAGTCCGTGTGCGACATATGTCGAGATCTCGGCCATCCGGGCCGCGGGCGACGACGATCGTGCCGCGAACAACGCGACCGGGAAGGCCAGCACGGTCACGACGACGGCAGCCGTCGCGGACAGTTCGACTGTCTCGACCGTGGTGGCGAGTACGTCCGACCAGTCGATGGTGAACCGAACCGAACGTGCGAGCCAGCGGACCAGCCCCCCGAGCGGCACCAGCACCGAAATCGTCAGGACGCCGAGTGCACACACCAATGCCGGAAACTTCCACCGTTTCAGCTGAACCAACTCGGCACGACGCGGTGATCCCGTTCCGACCCGGGCGGTCGCGCCGCGTCGCACCCACCGTTCGAGCAGGGTGCACACCAGTGCCAGGACCACGAGGACCAGCCCCAGGATCGCGGCGGCAGTGCGATCGAACCCACCTCGGTACGCGTTGTAGATTCCGAGGGTGAACGCCTCGTATCTCATCAGTGCCACTGCCCCGAAATCGCTGAGCGTGTAGAGCGCGGCGAGCAACGCCCCTGCCGCAGCCACCGGAGCGACACGCCGCAACTCCACGGTCAGCACCGTCCACATCTCGCTACGTCCCAGCGTGCGTGCCACCTCGGACATCCCCGGGTCGGCTCTCGCCAGAGCTGCAGATACCGGGAGCATCACCAATGGGAAGGACGACGCGGTGAGCACCAGTGCAGCACCGGGAAAACCTGCCAGAAAAGGAAATTGGGATATCCACGTGTAACCCGCCACGTACGAGGGAATGGCGAGTGGGATCGTGAGGCAGACTGCGAAGAACCGGCGCATCGGTAGATCGGTGCGCGTCGTCAACCACGCAAGGCCCACCCCGAGCACTACACAGGCAACGGCCACGACGACCGTGAGCGCGATGCTGCGCCACATCAAGTCGAAGGTTCGCTGCCGGAAAAGCAACCCCCACGCCTTCTCTGTGCCGCCGTCGAATGCCCGGATCACCAGATAGCACAGCGGCGTCAGAGCGAGGAGAGCGACAGCCGACGCGGCCGCCCCCAGTACGGGGCGGCCACGAGGAAATCCGATCAAGCTAGATCATCCCCACCTCGGTGAGCAAAGCCTGGGTCTCTTCCAGTGAGGAGAGCTGGCCCAGGTCCATATCCGACGCCCCCAACTCGTCCAGTGGCGGCAGGTCGTACTCCGAGACCACCCCGGCGATCACCGGGTACTCTGCCGTCTCGTTCGCAAAGTAGGTCTGGGCGTCCACGGAGAGCATCGCCCGCAGGAAGTCCTCGGCCGCAGTCGTGTTGTCGGATGTCGCGACAATACCGGCGCCCGCGACGTTCACCAGGGCACCCGGATCGCCCGGCTCGAAGTAGTGCAATTGAATCGGCGCATCGGCGCCGTGCTCATCGACGAACGGATACCAGTAGTAGTGGTTGGTCAGGCCTGCAGCGACCTGACCGTCGTTGACCGCCACCATCAGCGGGCCGTTACCCTCGAACGCAACCGGGTCGTTGGCCAGGAATGCCTCCAGCCACTGACGCGCAGCGTCCTCGCCTCGTTGCACGCGCAGCGCAGTAACGAAGGCCTGGAACGATGCGTTGGTCGGCGCGTAGCCGATCTGTCCGCTCCAGCGCGGGTCGAGCAGGCCGTCGATCCCGTCCGGGAGCTCTTCTGCCGTAGCCAGGTCCGAGTTGTAGGCCAGCACGCGGGCCCGCGCGGACGTGGCCACCCAGGTGCCGTCGGCGCCGCGATACTGCTCGGGAACGAGGGCCAGGATGTCGTCGGGAAGCGGTGCCAGTGTCCCGGCCCCGTCGAGCGCACCCAATGCACCAGCATCCTGGCCGATGAACACATCTGCCGGAGATGCGGAGCCTTCCTCGAGGATCTTCGCGGCCTGAGCGTTGGTGTTACCGGAGTAGTCGACCTCGATGGCAGCGTCGACATTTTCGCCGATCTGCTTGATCAACGGATCGATGAGGTCCTCGTCGCGTCCCGAGTAGAGAACGAGCGTCGAGGCCGATTCGGTGTCGGTGGCGGGTTCATCAGTGCTGTCGGAGGAGCTGCACGCGACCAACCCCACGGCCAGCGCGGCGCTGCAGGACAGCACGCTCATTCTGCGGATAAGTGACATCTGCACCCCAGTTGTTGTGGATGAGCCGAAAACGGATATTCGGCACAAATGTAACGCAAGTTGCCTAGCCTTACCTGACGTGACGCAAAGTACCCCGGCGCTGAAGTCACCGGCAAGCACCGCAAACCGGGTTCACCATGTGTGGCAGGGAACGCGGGCACGGACAGGTGATGACCACCTCGTCTGTCGCAGCCACTATGCCCGGGCCGCGCTATACGACGTACGCGGCAAGCAAAGCGTTCATCCAGTCGTTCACCGAGGCAATTCCCGTCGAACTGGCCGATACCGGTGTCACCGTCACCGCGTTGATACCGGAACCGACCGACACCGGCTTCTTCGACCGCGCAGACATGAACGAAGCGAAGGTGATCAGCACCGACCTCGACGATCCTGAACAGGTGGCCGAGCAAGCCGTCGAAGCGATGTTCGAGAGCAAGGACCACGTCGTAACCGGGAAGGCGATGAACCGCGTGCAAGCAGCAGTCGGCAAGCTGCTGCCGGACGCCATCGCAGCGAAGCTCCACGGCACGCAGACCAAGCCCGACGGGAAGTAGCGCGAGCGAAAGCGTCGACGTATATCGGGCTCCGTGCAGTGACGCACATGTGCTGTTTTCCATGAGATCACGTGGGTACGCGTAGAGAACCCGCAATACGGACATACGCGGTAGTTCGCTACCGGTGTATGACGTGCAACCAGAAAGCGAGAGCATTACTGATCCCCGTCTCGCTACTTCCGATCGCTGAGTGAGGAACCGCTATGACTGCACGAACTGCACTGCCCCGCACCCCGGTACAAACTGCGGCCCTGGTGGTCGGCGTAGTCTTTCTGCTCGTCGGTGTGCTCGGCTTCATTCCGGGCGTAACCACGAACTACGACACGTTCACCTGGGCGGGTCACCATTCGGACGCGAAATTGCTCGGCTTGTTCCAGGTCTCCGCACTGCACAACGTCGTGCATTTGCTGTTCGGTGTGGCCGGTCTCGTGATGGCCCGCGCGGCGGCGGCTGCGAAATGGTTCCTGATCGGTGGCGGTGTCATCTACCTGGTTCTGTGGATCTACGGGTTGGTGATCGACATGGACAGCGCCGCCAACTTCGTCCCCGTCAACACAGCGGACAATTGGCTGCACTTCGGTCTCGGAATCGGCATGATCGGGCTCGGACTCCTCGCTACCAAGATCGGTCCGGCGGTGACCACCGACGCGACCAGCCCACATACCCGCTGACGCGCTCTCTTCTCAACCACCTTCGGATTCGGTCGGCTTGCTGTCGTACGACGGACGTCTGGAACGACTTCTCGATCAGTTCGGAACGTGCACTGCCACCTTCGCTACGGTGCCCCGCTGGAGAAAAGACTCACGGGTACATAGACAGAATCGTATGCCGGCACGCTGCGTGACTCGCTCGAGGCAACGCCCACCACAACAAGTCCGATGGCGAGCAGCACTGCAGCCACTCCGGCGATGAACCAGAGATCCACACCACCGCCCGCCACGAACACCATCCTCTTGGACCTGTCGCGCGATACCACGGGTTCACCCTTCGGCGATACTTCGCTGGCGAAGGAATACACATCATTCCGGTTGCGCCCGGGCTCGACGTGGACGCGCGGAATCGGGCTGGTATCAGTCGTACTGGATACCATCGGGTAGTTGGACATTGGGACCTCTGTTCGTAGCGCAATCGTCAACCAAGAATCGAGGTGTCTGATTCGATCGTTACATCCCACATTTCCAATGCCGACGGCACACCCATCGTCTGGCCCGGAACCGCCCCACCGATCTTGGAATTCGCTCCACTCCACTACTTTTCGATCCGCTCAGCTCTGTCATCCGAACGAATGACACAGAGTGCGACCTGAAGTAGGCCACATCCGCAGGTCCGGCCACGGTCGCCAGTTTCGCTGACCACCTGATCGCCGATGAAGACCGGATCGACCGCCTGCTCCCCAAATATCCGTAGTTCCACCTCGGTTTCGTCTACCTCGACAGCGCGTACGGCGTCCTCTACGAATACCCGACCGGGGACTGGAAGGGCCACAAGGTTGCTGCTTACGATTCGGACCGGTCGGCCGGCATGACCTGGTCGCGAACACCCCACTGCGTAATCCGCGGTCGCCATTGCGGCGGACTGTCCACAGCCGCACTCGGAGGAGCCAGCTCGCGGGCAACATGGCGCAGCACGCAGAACACGAGAACCAGCCAGACCAAAGAAAACAGGTTCCCGACGATACCCATCCCGGCGACGTCGGCGCCGTCGGCCGCGGTGCCACCGCTGCCCCGTCCGAGATCACCGGGCATGTCGTGTGCGGAATGGAGAACCATGGCCACGACCCACCCGACGAGCCCCGCCACGGTGACCAGTCGACGTGACCGGTAGGCAGCGAGCCAGATCAACGATGCCGCAATGGCAGTCATCACCGGATGGGCCGCTTCTGCGAGAGGACGAAGGATCGCCATCAGCAGGTGAGCGTCGTGGCCGTCGCGCGCGATGTATTCGATACCTTCGCCGACGCCGAACGTGGCCCCACTGATCAGGACGGTCAACAACCCGGCCCGCGGATTACGGAACCTGGAGGCAACGAAGATCCACATCAGTAGAGGGACCAGCAGTTTGGCAGTCTCCTCCACTGGTCCCGCCAGAGTCAGTTCCCCCAGCAGACCCACGTCGAGACGGTGCTTCAGGAGCGGAACTTCGATCAAGTAGGCGATTCCGTATGCCGCTGCACCGGAAACGAGGCCGGCCACGATCACCGTGCGAATGTCGGTGAGCTGCGAGAACCTCAGGTGAGGTTCGAAGATCAGCAGAAAACCGTACACCGATATGGCCAGTCCGATCGCGACGATCATCAGCCACCACCAGTGGGTGTCGGGCACTTCGGTTCCGAGTACGGCTCCGAGCGCTGTGACGACCCAGCCCAGCATGAACAGTGAGAACCACCGGTGGGTCAGGAATCCGAACCGGTGACGTTTCGTCGCGGGCAGCGCCTCGATGTCCGGGGCCTGGCGTACCTGCCCTGTCCATGCTTGTCCGTCCCATCGGGCGGCTCGGCCCGCCGGCCCGAACGCATACCACCCTGCACTGTCACTCGGGCGGTCCCTTCTTCTCGGTGCCCGGTCCGAACTTGTTGTCTCTACCATCGACCCTCCCGTGTCTGCTGGGTCGAGCCGACCACACCGCGTCTGTGTCGATTCTCGAATCGAGCCCTGTTCACCCTGGGAACTCACCCTCAGTAGAGCGAAAGCACGTGAAAGTCAGACAAAGCACGCTATTCGGGTTCGATGCATGTCGAACATGGCACGCGCCTTCTGTGGTCCATCCAGCTCGGTACTGAGCCGTTGCACCCCTCGATTCTGGCCGCACGAACCACCGGCCTGAACGGTATCGAGGTTGAACCCATCACTGAAAGTTTCCTCCCACCGCCAGGGTTTCCGTTGGTTCTGAACCTGCGGGAACCCAAGGAAGTGGAGGAAACTTTCGGACGGCCACACAAACACGCAACCCTCAGAGTCATTCAACGAATGACAAATTCCAGGTAACGGACCGACCATTGTTCACGATGACGAGGTCATGGTGCTCCACTCCCGAACGCCCGATCAGAGGCGACGACGCAACGTCGCCATTTGGGCATTACTCGCCGTCGCTGCCTTCATTGCCGTCTTGATATATTCGGCAATCGCGGCGCGCGAGGCGGGGACGGCACCGCCGCAGGTACCGATCAAGCCGACGGTTCCTGGACTATTGCCGCCTCACCACCCGCTTCCGTACCCCGAGGAAACTGAAGGCGCAGGCAAGCAAGCTGGAGGAGTGACGGATGCAGTTGAGCAAGGGCCAGAACTGCGGCGTCACGACCGCGCCCATGCAGGTGACCTGCATGTGGGAAGCGGCACCAGGGCTGGACGCTGACCTCTCCGCACTGCTCCTGACTGGCGGCAAGGTTCGCGACGACTCCGACTTCGTGTTCTACAACCAGGCCGCTTCCCCAGACGGTGCCGTCCAGCACCTCGGCAAGCGAAACGTGGGAACCTACGTAGAAGACCGGATCGGTGCTGACCTGGCACGGGTTCGAGCAGACGTGGAGGTGCTCGCCTTCTCCCTGAGCCTCGACAGCTCCGGAGGCACCCTGGCCGACCTCGGTGCTGTGAACCTCACTGTGCTTGCAGATGACGGCTCACAGATGGCGAATTTCACCATCGCAGATATGACCACAGAAACAGCCGCCATCACCGTCGAGTTCTACCGCCGGGACGCTGGGTGGAAGGTTCGCGCGGTCGGGCAGGGCTACCACGACGGCCTTGCCGGGCTTGCCAGAGACTTCGGCGTCAGCGTCGACGAACCAGAACCCTCGGCACCGGCGTTCGACCCGACGACGCCGCAGGCACCCCGAATCGACTGGTCGAACCCGCCCGTCCCGGCCGGATACGAACTGTAGGAGACGCCATGGGTTTTCGGATGAGCAAGTCCATCAAGATCGTCCCTGGTGTCCGGCTGAACGTCAGCCGCAGCGGGATCGGATACTCCGTAGGAGGCAAAGGAGTCCGAGTGACCAAGCACGCCAACGGCCGCGTCAGCCGAACACTCTCCGTGCCTGGTTCAGGACTCTCACACCGCCAGACCATCAGCCCCGCCCGCTCGCGCACATCGAACAGCGCTCGCGCACGACGGTCCCCCGCCGTCACGGCCACGCCGCCCCCTCCGCGTCCGGCCACACCTGGCATGTTGTCTCCCGCATGGGAGAAGGACCTCTTCGCGGTACTGCGATCCACGGAACCCGCCGACTACATCGCGATCTCCCGCAAACACGGTCGGTCAGCACCCCATGCACGGCTCCTCGCTGCGATGCTCGAAGGACTTCTCCACTTCGAACTCGGCGCCGGTAATCCCCAGGCCGAAGCACGAGCACAGTCGCTGCTCGGCTGGGCTGCGGCCCAGGACGCGACAGAGGCATTGGGGCGGTTCATCTCCACCTACCTCGCTGACCGCACATGGCCTGTCGAGATAGTGCCCGGCGTGACGGCGGCACTACGACTGCAAGATGACGTCGTTCTACTAGCCGCCGCCGAACTCCACCAAGCTGCAGGCGATCTCGACGCCGCGATCTGGACCGTCGAGCAGGCACAGCCCACCACGCACGCAGCCCTCTCCCTCGTCGAGCTCTACACCGATGCGGGCCACCACCAAGCCGTCATCGACATGACCAACGGCGTCACCAACGATGACGATGCAACGGCGTTACTCCTGGCCCTACGAGGAAGAGCGTTCGCCCAGCAGGGGTACAACGACGCAGCCCGCGAAGGATTCACCGCGGCGCTTCGGGTCCGTACCCGCTCGGCAGCAGTGCGCCACCGCACGCTCCTGGAAAGAGCGCAAGTCGACCTGGCACAGAACCGTAAAGCCGCAGCACGCAAGAGTATCGAGAAGGTGCTCGCCGAAGACCCGAGCTACCCCGGTCTCTCAGAGGCACTCGCCTCACTTCCTTGATCGAGGCCGTCCTCACTCTGCTCCATACGGGCAATGAACTTGGTGATTCGATTCGCGCGACGGGCATCGCTGGGTGCGGTGATGATGTGGTGGACGATCACATAGCGACTACCACGATCCAGCTCGACACACCTCGCCGTCGCGAAGCAGTCCCATGAGCACTTCACGCACAGCGCGCACTGCGCGCTGTGCGAGTGTTCCCGTTTTCGTCGGCAGCGTTTTGCTCGAATGAGTGCCGTCTTGCGTCGACGCTGATACCGCTCCGCTTCCCGCTCTCCCCGCTGCCGCTGCCACTTGCGCTGCCGCTGCCGCTGCCGCTGCCGAGCGAACGGCACACTTGATCGATTGAACGCACCGAACGATACATTCGCTCACACTCGGCTCAGAGGTGCACCCGAAGGATCTCTGTAAGTTCCAGCGGTGCATCACTTTGCACCGAATGCCCCGAACCCGGCACGACGTGCACGTCCAGACCCGAAACACGTCGTCGCGCTTCTTCCACGTCCTCGTCGGCGACAAACACCGACGCCCCGCCGCGCACCAGAGCGACGGGGACGTCGATCCGGGCGAGATCGTCCCACAACAACGCGAAGTCGCGGAGGACCCGCATCCGGTCGTAGCGCCACTCCCAGCGACCGTCGTCGCGTTGCCGGGTGTTGTGGATGACGCCGCGACGGATCGACGACGCGCTCCGATGCGGCGCCGCTGCCGCCGTGAGGGCGACGATCTCGTCGAACGTGTCGAATGCGGCCGGTCCGGCGGCCAACGCGACAGTGCCGCGCTGCTCCTGCGTCATGGCCTGATGTCGTTGGATCGAAGCGGGGGTGACGTCGACGAGCACCGTGCGTCGCACCAGTTCTGGGGCGACGGCAGCGAGCCGGATCGTGGTCAATCCACCGAGCGACATCCCGACCACCACCTCCGCATCCGGCGCCCACTGCCGGATGGCAACGGCGACGGCGTCGGCGTTCGGCCACGGACTGTAGTCGCCGTCGTCGCGCCACGAGGAGTGGCCGTGACCGGGAAGGTCCACGGCGAGTGCCGGCACGCCGAGGGCAAGGATCACCGAATCCCAGGTGTGCGCATTCTGCGCTCCGCCGTGGAGGAAGACGGCGCGCGGCGGTTCGTCTCCCCACTTGATCCCGCTGACATGCCCGTCGTCGTGGTCGGTGCGTACGCGTTGTGCAGGGGGCAACGTGGGCAGCTCGAGCCCCAGTTCGGCTGCGTTCTCCGGCAGCAGGGCGAACTCATCGGTGATGTGCGAATCCATACTGCTTCTCTACTCGACACCTGTCGGAGAGTCCAGGTTCAGAATCGGCCCGCTCTTTCGCTCAGGAGGGAGCCCTCAACCGAGACCGGGCAGTGGGTCGATCACCAGCGAGAGCGTGTCCTCGACCATGGCACCATGCATCGCGCGTAGGTGGTCCGGCAGACTTCTCACGGCGAGACAGGCCGCCCGGCTCGCTCTCACCTGCTGCGGCACAAAACCTATGCGGACACGTCCGGAACGCGAACGGGTGCGGAACCCGTCGCGAGCGATTCGGCACCTGCCACGCCGACCAGTGATGCCGCCACGGCGGGACGCACCGGGATCAGCGGGGGTGCGCCGTGTTCCACCGTGGCTCGGAATCCTTCGAGCACCGCGACGGTACCCTCGGCCATCCGGTCGACCGGTTCGTCGTTCACAAGATAGTGATCCGGTACACGGATTTCTTCGTGCGTCTGCCCGCCGTCCTGGGCCCAGCCCTCCGTGCGCACTCGCACCGACCACGCATCGTCTCCTGTGGCTCGGACGGATTCGGCCAGGCCGTGGGCACCGCGCACAGAGATCCAACTCCAGTGGCTGCCCGCTTCTCCGGCGAGGAATCCATGGCGGGTCAGGGCCAAGGCGCCGTCGGAGAGTCGGATTGCCAGCACGACGGCGGCGGGGCGGCCGCCACCCGAACCGACAGGGTAGGCGCTGACCTCCACCGGCCATGCTCCGGTGAGCTCGAGCAGCGGCGAGACGGTGTGCGTGCAGTAGGCGGTCGGTGGGATTCGACCACGCCAGTGCGCGGGATCGCCGATGAGCGCGGCGGTGTCCTGAGGCGAAAGGCTGTGCAGATAGTCGGCTTCCGCCAACACAATGGAGCCCAGCTCGCCGGAATCCACCGACTCCCGGAGCAATCGAGTGTGCGGATGGAAGACGTAGTTCTCCGCGAAAGTATAGGTTGCCGTGGAACGCTCGGTCGCGGCGATGAGCCGTCGGCCTTCTTCCTCGGACACGCAGGCCGCCGTCTCCGACAACACATGAATCCCGCGGTCCAGGAAGGCGATCGCCAACGCCGTGTGCGCGTCGAAATCGTTGGCGAGCACGACGCCATCGAGACCGGCGTCGAGCAAGTCCGTCCAGTCCTCCGTCAACCGGGCCCCTGGAAATTCCGCGTGCGCGGCGGCCAGGCGCTCAGCGTCACGATCGCAGAGCGCGATCACCTCGACCCCGATCCGGTGTGCCGACTCGGCCATGTACAGGCCCCGCAACAGACCCACGATTCCGATACGCATTCCCTCGGTATACACGCGCTCATCGGTAGCTGTCATCGCTATTTACGCCGACCACGATCGCCAGCTCAGCCGGTCGATAGTGATCACCGGGCCCGACGGCCGCTTCACCCGATACTGCACATACTTGCGAGCCAACGCGTCGAGTCCGGTCGCTCCCGTATCCGAATCCGCGTCGTCGACGGTGGCGATACCGTCGATGCGAACCCACCACAGCTGCGACCAATCGTCGTCGTAATGGTCGACGAGCACACTCACCCGCGGATTCTCGGCGATATCGGCCAGGCGGCGCAATCGTCGGGTCGTCTTCGGCTTGTCGTCGACGCAGGTGTGGATCGCATCGCCTTCGAGGGCGAACACGATAGGGACCAGGTGCGGCACACCGGACCCGTCCGCCGTGGCGAGCCGGGCCACCCGCGCGTCGCCGACGCGGAGTCGGATATCCATGCTCCCCACGGTAACGCCTGCGTACCTACGGGTGGCCGGCACACGATGGCACAACCGCGAATGAAGCGGACACGAACATCTTGTCGACGGCGAGCGGCTGTCTTTCTGCCGCGCGGCTCACGGAAACTCCCTGAACGCAGGGGGCTCCTGAGGCGAGCTTTCGAGAGTAGCGAGCGTCTCCGCAGAAGGCTGCGTGGTCAAGATGCCGACAAGGAGATCCAGGAGTTGACTCACGTGCAGTGCGTACGGAGCGACGGTCATCCCCTGCATGCGCATGCGATGCCGGTCGGCGGAGATATGCACACACACTGCCGATGCTTGATGTATCCGCATGTCGCGAACCGGTTGCGGGATGTGTCCGAGAAACGCATCCAGGCGGGCGTAGTAGTTGCGTCTGGATTCGCGGTGACTCGCAGTCAGGTCGTCCATCGGGTGACTCTTCCGCAGGAGGTGTTCCAGGAATGGCAGGTAGTAGCAGTCCTCGTCTTCTGCGAGCTCGATCAGCGGCAGCTGGTGCGCTTCGACGATCTGCCGAACATCGTCACCTGAGAGCCTGGCTTCGAGCAGCTCACGACGGAGCGTCAGACCGTCGATCCGGTTGACCAGGATGGCCTGGATCAGATTCTCTCTGGTACCGAAGTGGTATTGCACAGCGGACTTGTTCGCCATGCCGGCGGCAACGCCGATGTGGCGAAGGGGAACTCCGTCGAGCCCGTGGAGAGCGTAGAGACGTTCAGCGGTGAGTACCAGCTGCTGCTTCGGTGACGGAGCGATGGAGTGTGGCCGCTGTTCTGACATGCATCAAATGTAACCACCTCTGGACAAGTTAAGTCTTGGGACTTACAGTTCAGTCCAATAGTTCACTTGAGCGCTTCGTTGATCACCACGAAGTGGCACTCGAATACGAAAACGAACGCGCGAGTGCATTATCCGAAAGGTGCTGCCATGAGCCGGGCCATCGTCTTCTCCGGTCACGAGACATGGGAGGAGCGTGAGCTTCCGGAGCCGGAACCGCCCATCGGGGGCGCGGTGCTGCGGGTCGAAGCAACTGGGTTGTGTCACAGCGATGTCGACCATTTCCGCGGCAACGTCCACACCTCATGGGGCGGCGCCTTCCCGTCCGTACCCGGCCACGAGATCGTCGGTCGTATCGACAAGATCCGACCGGAGACGGCAGCCGAATGGAGGGTCGAAGAGGGCGACCGAGTTGCGGTCCGCGAACTTCTCATAACCCCCGAGGGAAACCGGATTTACGGTCACGACTTCTCCATCCACGAGGGGTCCGGTCTGTACGGAGGGTTCGCGGAGCACCTCGAGCTGCTCCCAGGCTCAAAAGTGTATCGACTACGCGAAGATCGCCCCGCCGACGAATTGACGTTCTTCGAGCCCCTGAGCTGCGCCGTCACGTGGGTGGCGCCGGTGCGGCAAGGCGATGTGGTCCTCATCGAGGGCCCCGGCCACATGGGTATGGCAACGATCGTCGCCGCACGCGCAGCCGGCGCCTCGACGATCATCGTGACCGGGACCGGGCGAGACCGATTCCGGCTCGACCATGCACTGCGGGTCGGCGCCGACCACGCGCTCGATGTCGAGAACAACGACGTCGTCGAACGAGTCCGCGAGATCACGAACGGACAGATGACCGATGTCGTGATCGACGCCGCGTCGGGAAGTCCGGAGACGGTCAATCTCGCCATGCACCTGGTGCGCAAGGGCGGCCACGTGGTCTTGGCGGGGATGAAGGACGGTCCGCTCGAAGGCTTCCATCCTGACTGGATTCCCACCAGACGGATCACCGTGCATCCGGGTGCCGGTCTCGACACCGAGCGAGCAGCCGAGCTCATCAATGCAGGGCAGATCCCCACCACCGATCTTCTGGGCGACAGCTACCCACTCGACCGGTTTGCCGACGCGTTCTCGCTCATGACCGAGCGCACACCTGAACGAGACTCAATCCGAATTGCATTGAACCTCTCCTGAACACATCCCTCCGAACGACAGGAGTCGACCATGAGCAATAACCAAGCAGACGAAACCTTCCGTGCCGTGTTGCACCGCGAACCCACCGAGATCGGTACCCCCTTCCAACAGGTTTCACGCGACTTCATCTTCGGCGAGATATGGTCGCGGCCCGGTTTGAGCCGCAAGGACCGGCGATGGGTCGCGCTGGCCTGTGTGGCCGGTGCAGACGCTCCCGGCCCCATCGAGGCATATGTGCGCGCAGCACTGGAGAGCGGCGACATCGAGCTGGAGGAAATGCTCGAATTCGTGCTGCATCTCGCCGTGTACAGCGGGTGGCCGAAGGCGTCACATCTCGAAGGCGCTGTGATGAGGCAATGGGCACAGATCCACCGCGATCGCGGCGAGGAACCCGAACCTTGGAAGGACCTCTCGCACGACACGCTCGGCCCGACCAACTGGGACGAGCGACTCGAGGCCGGCGCGCAGGAATTCGCCGACGTCAACCTTATTCCGGCGCCCTCCCACACCACCCCGTACCGGCATGCGGGCATCCTCAATTTCGTCTTCGGCCACGTATGGCAGCGTCCCGGTCTGACCCGCCGCGAGCGTCGAATCATCACGGTCGCCTGCGTTTCATACAACGACGCAATCACTCCGATGAAGAGCCATGTCGGGGCCGCTCTCCACTCCGGCGATATCACCAAGGCCGAAATGGACGAGATCATCATTCAATTCTCTGCCTACTACGGGTTCGCGAAAGGTGAAGCGCTCAACGACGTCGTCGAAACAGCGTGGGCCGAGAGGCCCGCAGCGCTGGCACAGACATAGCCGCTCTCTCCTTCGATAGTCGAAAGGTCGACCATGCTCCGACCCACACATACCCTGACGATAGTCGCGGCGGTGTGCTCCACATTGCTCGTTCTGAGCGCCTGCGGCGGAGAGTCCGGCAACGATGCCTCCATCGGCGAGCCGACCGCCGGAGGGCACTTGGACGCCGTGCAGATGACGGAGCCCCGCACCCTCGATCCCGCGAGCATGTCCAACAGTTGGGCGTTCCAATCACTCCTCGGCAATGCCCTGTACGGCACGCTGATAACCAATGATGTCGAATCGCTGGAGACCGACTACTCCATGGCCACCGACTTCTCCACCAGCGATGAGGGTCGGACCTTCACATTGACGCTTCGCCCCGACCTCACGTTCACCGACGGCACTCCGCTCGACGCTGCGGCCGTCAAGTTCAACTGGGATCGCTTGCGCGATCCTGCACTGGGTTCGACCTCCCTACGGCAGGCCATGCAGGTCACCACCACCGAGATAGTGGACGAGACAACCCTGAGCGCAACGCTCGAAACACCGAATCCGCATTTCGCCGATATTCTGGTGCAGTCTTCGATGAACTGGATCGCTTCTCCCGCAGCGTTACAGGGACAACAAGCGGAATTCGATGCGAATCCGGTTGGTGCAGGACCGTTTACACTCGTCGAATGGGCACGGCAGGACAGGATCGATCTCACGAGGAACGACGACTACTGGGACGCACCGAAGCCCTACCTGGACAGCATCACGCTGCGAACGTCGCCCGACACCAACCAACGCCTCAACGCGGTGATCTCGGGCGCCGCAGATCTGACCGCCGACTCGAACTGGTCCACCTTTGCGCGGGCGGAGGATGTGGGACTTCGCGTGGAGACCGTCCCCATGGGCGGAGGTCAGTTCATGGGAATGAACATGCGGCGCGCGCCCTTCGACGACGAACGCGCCCGACGCGCAGTAGCTCTCGCCGTCGACCCGTCGACCATCAACGGCGCTGTGTACGCAGGCAACGGTGACGATCAAGTTCCGATCACAGTTTTCCACGAGGGTTCTCCGTTCTACAGCGATATCCCCTTCACCGAACCGGACAAGGACGCCGCGCAGGAACTGTTCGACGAGTTGGCAGCCGAAGGTAAGCCCGTAGAGTTCACTTTCGTCAGCTACTCGTCGGCGGAGAACAAGGTGGCCTCCGAGGCATTGCAGGCAAGTCTGAGTCAATTCGACAATGTCGCCGTCGACATCGAGATCGTCGACAACACAGAAGGCGTATCGCGATTGACCAGCCACGACTTCGACATGATGATCACCTCGGCATTGGTCCAGGATCCCGATGCGGCGTTGTGGACTGCATTTCATCCCGAGTCGTCGGGCAACTTCATGGGCGCCGACGATGCTGAGCTCACCCAGGCCCTGGATGCCGGTCGAAACTCGGAGACCGTGGAGGCACGCAGGGACGCCTACGACGTCGTACAGAATCGGCTCGTCGACCTGAATGTCGGATTGTGGTACGTCCGGGGAGCACCTGGGGTGATCGCCGCGACCGATCTGGAGGGAATTCGGATGTACGGCTCGGGATCTCTTCTACCGGAGGAGCTTCAGTTCGCGGAGTAGTCACAACCGCGAACAGAACGGACACGAACATCGTGTCGACGGCGAGCGGCTACCTTTTCGCCGCGCGGATGAGCTCGGGATGGCCTAGATGTCACCGAAGGGAGACGGGCCGAGAAGGTAGCCGATGGGATCGGGTTTCAGATCAGCGGGTCGGCGACCGGAAGGTCGAGCGTGAAGCGACCCATCGTTTCCGACGAGGTGTCGATATCGAGGAACGCATACACGCGAGAACGCCGAGATCACGATGGACCTTCTGGATCGATGATCGGTACGGAACCCGTCGCCACCAATTCCGCGCACCATGCCGTTGAGTGCATTGCGGCACAGGTCGGTCATGTACGCAGCCCTCAGTTTCATCCCAGCCCGGTCGCGCGGTCCGACTGCTCCGGACGTCCCGAGGCGAGTCGTTCGATGAATGCGTTCGTTGAGCCCCGCATGGCACCGACCACGACGGGCGTCACCTCCGCCATCGTGAACGGCAGGAACGGCAGGAACGGCAGGAACGGCAGGAACGGCAGGAACGGCAGGAACGGCAGGAACGGCAGGAACGGCAGGTGATACATCAGGTTGTCGTGGAGCAGCATGCCGGGAGCGGTACCGACCAGGGCAAGGGCGAAAGGCCCGGTGCGGTAGTCGGGGACGAATACATCTTCGACGGCAACGTCGTTGCTGGCGGTACCGGCCATGCCAGAGATTTACCAGGTGTAGTGGATTTCGACCTCGGCGCGGGGCATGAGGAACTGGGTCGTTGGTTCTGTTCTTCCAGGCTCGAGTGAGCAGGCCTCCACGAAGCCACTTGTGAATGCGGAGCGCAGCTGCTTCGCTCCATTCGTGTGGGGTTCCATTGTGCAAGCGACTGCTATGAAGATCTGTGTCCTTGACCAAGACGAGTCAGTCCGCGAGCGTGTCGAGCAGCAGACGAACCCGGTAGTCCACCATCTCCACATCACCAGAACTGTCGTGGTGCGCTTGACGCCCTCGATGTTCAGGATGCCACCGGCGATGCGGTACAGATCATCCGCATCCCGGGCTGCGACATGCACGAGCAGGTCGGCCATGCCGCTTAGTTCGTGCACTTCGAGGACCTCGGGAATCGCATCGAGGGCGGCGCCGACGCGGTCGAGTTTACGCTGCGTGACATTGGTGAGCATGTACGCCTGCAGCGGGCATCCGAGCACCGCCGGGTCGATCCGGCGCTCGAACGAGCGCAACACACCGGCGTCGTCGAGCTTGCTCAACCGCGCTTGTACCGTGTAGCGAGACAAACCCGTTCGCTCGACTACGGCCATCACGGCAGCGCGGGGGTGGTCGGACAGCGCAATCAGGACGCGAGCGACGATCCGGCCGACTCGGTGTGCGCTTGGCACAGTGCCTACCCTTCTCTTGTTCGCACCTCGCAGCCGTGTGCAGAATGCTCAATTTCAGGGTTCAGCATTGCGCACTCGGTCAGGTACTGGTGGACTGTTGTCACACCCCGCAGGTCGGGCAAGCCTCCCCAGACACAATCCGGTCGGCATTCCCATTCCTTTCGCCCACTCGGCCGCTTCTCATCCGTCGTCGGCCGAGCCGGGCGCCCCGGCACCCGATGCAGTAGTCCTGCCCGGTTCCGCGTTGTTGTCTTCGAAGGAGAATCCCGATGTCCCATCCTGTGCCCCTCGACTCCGTGACGTCGCACCCGACCGGTCTCGCCGCTCTCGAGTCGATCCGGCAGCGGGTCCTGTGGCTGTCGACCTCGATGATCCACCACGCGAACCGGGTGCGCCCCAACCCCACCGGCCTCAAAGTCGGTGGCCATCAAGCATCCTGCGCATCGATGGTGTCGATCATGACCGCGCTGTGGTTCGAACACCTGCAACCCGGCGACAGGGTCTCGGTCAAACCACACGCCTCACCGGTACTGCACAGCATCAACTACCTGCTCGGTGAACTGGACGAGAAGTACCTGACCACCCTGCGCGAGTTCGGCGGCCTGCAGTCGTACCCGAGCCGGTCGAAGGACCCCGACACGGTCGACTACTCCACCGGATCGGTCGGCATCGGTGCCACCGCCCCGATCTGGGGCGCGATGGCCCGCCGCTACGTCGACACCCACCTCGGCGACACCGGCCGCGGCCGGCAGTACTCGCTGGTCGGTGACGCCGAACTCGACGAAGGGGCCGTCTGGGAGGCGATTCTCGACCCCGGCATCGCCGACCTCGGCGAGGTCGTGTGGATCGTCGATCTCAACCGACAGTCTCTCGACCGGGTGATCCCGAACATCGCTGCCCGCCGGTTGGAGAAGATGTTCGACGCAGCCGGCTGGCAGGTCATCACCGTCAAATTCGGCACGCTGCTCGAAGACCTGTTCACCCGCCCCGGTGGGGATGCGCTGCGCACGCGCATCCTGGACATGCCCAACCCCGAATACCAGCGGCTGCTGCGCTGCACCGCAGCCGAGGTCCGCGATCGGCTGCCCGGCGACGGCCCCGGCAGCACACAGATCGCCGAGCTGATCGCCACCTTGGACGATGCGACACTGACCGACGCGGTCCGCAATCTGGGCGGACACGACCTGCAAGCCCTGTCGGAGGCGTACCGCCACATCGATGACACCCGCCCCACGGTGATCATCGCCTACACCGTCAAGGGCTACGGACTGCCCACCGAAGGCCACCCGCAGAACCACTCGGCATTGCTGACCGTGGACGAGTACTCCCAGTTCGCCGCAACCCTGGACATGGATGCCCAGAATCCGTGGGGCCGATTCGACGACGACACTGCGGCGGGTCGACTGTGCCGGGCCACCGCCGCGCGCCTGGACCGCGACCCCGTTCCGGCGGTACCGGATCTCGAGATTCCCACCGACATCGGTCGCACCCCGAAGGGCACGGCGACCACGCAGGCCGCCCTCGGCCGCGTGCTGCTGGACCTGACCCGCGAATCACCCGACGCGGCAGGCCGTGTGGTCACCGTGAGCCCCGATGTCAGCTCGACCACCAACCTCGGCGGCTGGGTGAACAAGGTCGGCGTGTGGTCGGCGACCGAACGGCACAACTGGTTCGCCGACGACGCCGAAACGATCATGCACTGGAACGAGCGCCCCACCGGCCAGCACATGGAACTCGGCATCGCCGAAACCAACCTGGTCGGTCTGATCGGCGAACTCGGCGCCACCTGGAGCCGCTGGGGCCAGCCGCTGCTGCCGATCGGCGCGCTCTACGACCCGTTCGTCGAACGCGCTCTGGAACCCTGGTCGTACGGTATCTACGCCGGCGGACAATCGATCCTCGTCGGCACCCCCTCCGGCGTCACCCTCGCCGCCGAAGGCGGCGCCCACCAGTCCATCAAGACCCCGTCGATCGGACTCGAACAACCCGGCTGCATCAGCTACGAACCGGGGTTCGCCATCGATGTCGAATGGACCCTCCTGGCGTCGCTGGCCCGCCTCGGTCGACCGGACGGAACCTCGGCCTATCTGCGGCTGTCCACCCGACCGGTGGATCAGACCCTCGCCGCGGTACCCTCCGACCCCGCAGCCAGGGAGCGGCGTCGCAGGCAGGTCGTCGCCGGCGGCTACCCAATCCGGCGCCGCGACAACGCGCAGGTCACGATCGTGGCGATGGGCGCGATGATCACCGAAGCACTCGTCGCCGCAGACCGGCTCGAGCAGTCCGGTGTACCGGCCGACGTACTGTGCATCACCAGCCCCGGACTGCTGTTCGACGCCTGGCAAGCCCGCCAAGGGCGGGGCCCGGGCGAGAGCTGGATCCTCGATCAACTCTTCCCCGCCGACCGGGCCACTCCGATGGTCACCGTCCTCGACGGCCACCCGCACACCCTGGCGTTCCTCGCGGGCATCAACCAGGTGCGCAGTACCTGCCTCGGGGTCTCCCGGTTCGGGCAGGTCGGTGGGCTCGACGACGTGTACCGCTACCACGGCATCGACACCGACAGCATCGTCGCCGCCGCGCTCGACGTCCTCCCCTGACCTGCCATCGTTCGCGCATCACCAGGAACTGAGAGACCTATGACCACCGAACAACTCACCGGCACCACCGTGCGCATGCCTACCCTCGGGGAGAGCATCGAGGAAGGCACCGTCACCCGCTGGCTCAAACAGCCCGGCGACCACATCGACGCCGAGGAACCACTGCTCGAAGTGGCCACCGACAAGGTCGATACCGAGATCCCTTCCCCGGTCACCGGTGTCCTGCAACGGATCCTGGTCGAGGAGAACGATGTGGTGGCCGTCGGCGCCGACCTGGCGATCATCGCCGATCCGACCACCGCAGCGGTGTCGCCGGTTCCGGCGGCGGCGGCCCCTCCCCTGCGGCCGTCGTCACCCGAACCGACCCCTGCTCCACCACGGCACTCCGCTCCGGGCGGCACGGTGGTGGAGAAGCTTCCGCGAATCCGGCGGACGATCGCCCGCCGGATGGTCGAATCCCTACAGATTGCTGCGCAATTGACGTCCGTGGTGGAAGTCGATGTCACCGCGGTCGCGACGTTGCGGGCAGCACACAAGGACGCGTTCTACGCACGTACCGGTGTCAAGCTGTCGTTCCTGCCGTTCTTCGCCAAGGCCGCCATCGCGGCATTGGCCGACCATCGTGTGCTCAATGCGTCGCTGGATCCCGGGGTCACCGAGGTGAGCTTCTACGAGCACTGCCACCTCGGCATGGCAGTCGACAGCGAGAAGGGGTTGATGGTGCCGGTCATCCGCGACGCGCACCGGATGAGTATCGAACATCTCGCCCGGGCGATCGCAGACAAGGCCGAGAAGGTGCGCACCGGCACGATCTCCCCGGACGAGTTGTCCGGTGGCACATTCACATTGACCAATACCGGCAGCCGCGGGGCACTGTTCGACACCCCGATCATCAACCAGCCGCAGACCGGGATCCTCGGCACCGGGGCAGTCGTCGAACGACTCGTCCCTACCCGCGAGGACGGACAGCTACGCATCGATGTGCGGTCCATGGCCTACCTGTCGCTCAGTTACGACCACCGGATCGTCGACGGCGCCGACGCAGCGCGGTTCCTCACCGCGGTGAAAACCACACTCGAACAGGGGTTCACCGCAGCGGACCTGTCGTGACTGCCCGTCCTACCTGAGCGTGCTCACGGCACCACCGCCGCACGCAAGGCAGATCCCGGACGGAGGGCTTCCTCGAGCTCGTCGAGAGATACCGGCTGCGCCACGAGCTCTTCCCACGGATATATCGCGACAGTGCGCTCGAGGAAGTCCACAGCCGACTGCAGATGTCTGGGCTCGTAGTTGTGGACACCGGACACCGTGAGCCATCGGCGCACGATCGACTCGGGATCGATCGATACGGCGGGCCCGGGCGACACGGAGCCCGCGAGCACCAGCCGTCCCCCGACGTCGAGACGCGGGACGAGCGACGAGATCGCTTCCGCCGAGCCCGAGAAGTCGAGCGCGATATCGACCGACCCGTCGTCGTCGGCGACCGCGCCGAACCTCTCGGCGCGTGCAGTGCGCTCCGGTTCGATATCGAGTGCCATCACCTCGGCGCCGGCTTCGGCGCACATCGCAGTGGCCGCGATGCCGAGCATTCCCATGCCGCACACCAACACCCGGCGTCCCGCAAGATCACCTGCGGCGTCGACGACCGCGGCGGCGGTCGCGGTCGCGCACGATGCGGGGGCCGCGACCACGTCGGGGAGCACCGGTGGAACAGACACCGTCGCGAGCCCGGGCGGCAGGACGATGTACTGCGAATAGGTCCCCGACAGCGGCCACGGCCCGGTGAAAGGTTCGTGGCCGACCTTCGTCACGGTGCGGCACTTGGCGGTGCGTCCGGAGCGGCACCGATCGCATTCGTGGCAGGCGCACGTCACGCTCCACACCAGTCGCCGGCCCACTTCGGTCGTAGCGTGCGGCCCGGTCGCGACAACCTCACCGACAGCCTCGTGGCCGAGCACCGACGGTGCCGGACCGGCTCTGCGCCCGAGCACAGTGTGCAGGTCGCTCCCGCACACTGTCGTGCACCGGATCCGCACGAGCATCTCGCCCTGCCCCAGATCCGGTATCGGCACGTCCTGCATCGCGATGCCCTCACCGGTCCACACGGCAGTGCGGCTCACACCACTCGAGATCGAATCCACCCGGATATCCTTTCGATGACATACACGATGACGAACACGACGATCACGATGGCGCCGGCGAATTCGAAGTTCAATGTCCGGACGGCCTCGAAGAGCAGGAATCCCACGCCGCCTGCTCCGACGACGCCGAGGATCGTGGAAGTGCGGATGTTGACGTCGAGCAGGTACAGGGTGGATCCGACGACAGACGGAATTGCCTGCGGGACAACCGCTGCCAGGAGCGTCTTCCACCATCCTCCGCCGACGGCCTGAACTGCTTCGAGTGGCCCCGGATCGACCTCCTCCACCGCATCTGCAACGAGTTTGCCGAGAAAGCCGATGGATGCGACCGCGAGTGCACACGCCCCGGCGATCGGACCCAGACCGATCGCGGCGACGAAGATCACCGCGAGGATCAACTCGGGTATCGCCCGGACCGCGAGGATGATCGAGCGAGCAGCCGTATACACGGCGAGATTCGGAGATACATTGCGCGCCGCCAGTATTCCGAACGGCAGCGACAGGACCGCACCGACAGCGGTGGCGACCACACCGATCGCGAGCGTCTGCAGGACCGCATCGACGAGCTCATCACCCACCGCCGTGAAGTCCGGCGGAATCAATCGGGTGAACACTTCGAGGGACGGCCCTACCCAGGTGACGAGATCACGCGGGTCGATCCGGAGAGTGACCAGAGCAGCGAGCGTCGCGCCCACAACGGTGGCCGAGAAGACGATCCGTGACACTCGTTCGCGGCCGGGATGCGCTGCGGACGGCGTGAGCAGCGCGCGTCGCACGACGATCGCGACGAGTTCCATCGCGGCGATGATCACCAGGATCACGCACACGATGCCCAGGGCACGTGGATACACGAGACCGCGCAACGCGTCCTGCAGAGCGAACCCGATGCCGCCGGCACCGACGAAGCCGAGGACGACCGAGGTTCGCAGGTTGATGTCGATACGGTAGACGAAGTTGGCCATGAACGACGGCACCACTTGCGGCAGCACCGCATTGATCATTTCCCGGATATAACCCACGCCGGTGCTGCGCACCGCTTCGCGAGGGCCGGCGTCGGTCTGCTCGATCGCGTCGGCGAAGAGTTTGCCGAGCATGCCGATGGAGTGCAGCGCCAGCGCGAGCACACCGGGGAGAACTCCGATGCCGAGGGCCCGGACGAACAACACCGCGAACAACAGGTCGGGCATTGCCCGGCAGAAGGTGATGAATCCGCGGGAAGCTCGGTACAGCATCGGATGCGGCGTCGTGTTGCGTGCCGCAAGAAATGCGATCGGCACCGAGACGATCGCCGCGAGGACTGTGCCGAGCACTGCCATGAGCAGTGTCTCGAGCGCGAGGACCCAGATGCGGCCGGGGTCGTCGAGCCGCGGCGGCATCATGCGCTCGAGTAGGCCGCCCATCGAATCCAACCCGCCGAGCAACGTCGCGGGCGCGAAGTCGATGTATGCGGCCGAGGCGAGCACACCGATCGCGGCGACGATCCACAAGGTAGCGAGAGGCCGTCGCCCGATCGATCGTGGCTCGTTCGTGCTCGTCGTTGCTCGGAAGGGCGTGAGCACGCTCATGTCGCCCTGGCTCCCAGCGAATCGGAGATGGGCTCGACGCGCTGGTAGATCTCCATGGCTTCCTCGCGGGACAACCCGACGACCGGCCGATCGAGCACCTTCTGTCCGTCACGCAGACCGATCACGCGGTGAGCCCAGCCCAGCGCGAGATCGACCTGATGCAGGGTGCACACGACGGTGAGTTTGTCTTCCATGCAGACGCGGAACAGCAGATCCATGACGACGCCTGCATTCTCCGGATCGAGTGAGGCCACAGGTTCGTCGGCGAGCAGGACGGTGGGGCGTTGCATGAGTGTGCGTGCGATGGCCACACGCTGCTGCTGGCCGCCGGACAGTGTGTCGGCGCGACGGTCGGCGAGGTCGGCCATACCGACTCGGTCGAGATGCTCGCGCGCCTCGACTCGCATGGCCTTCGGGTAGGTCAGCGCACCGTACCGGGGCAACGACAACCGGCCGAGACCACCGATGAGCACGTTCTCGAGGCAACTCAGCCGCCCGACCAGGTTGAACTGCTGGAAGACGAACCCGACATCGCGGCGGAGGTCACGCAGTTCGCGTCGGGACGCGAGGTCGACGCGGGTCCCGGACACCTCGATCCTGCCTTCGGTGACGGGGTGGAGGCCGTTGAGGCAACGCAGGAGGGTCGATTTGCCGGAGCCGGAAAGCCCCAGCAGGACGACCAGTTCGCTGCGGTGCACGTCGAGGTCGACTCCGGACAGGGCGGCCGTGGTGCCGAATTCCTTGACCACGTCGCGTGCCGACACGACGACATCGTCGCCGGCCACGGAATGTCGCGAATCGAGTGTCATGGTCAGCCCTTGCACTTGTCGGATTCGGTCACGTCGCATACCTTGCGGACGCCCTCGTAGTCGGGGTCGGACGCGGGTACGACACCCCACGCACGCTCGTCGGTGATGCGGCATTCGCCGTCGCAGTAACCCTGCTCGCGTAGGTAATCGGCGTTGGCCTTCTCCACGAGGATCGTGCCGAGACGCTCGATGACATCGGCGCCGAGCGAGTTGTCGCCGACGAAGAGGGATCCGGCAATCATCTCGGATTCCCACACCGTCTTCAGTTCGCCTTCGCGAAGGTCGCCGCTCTCGATCATGGTCTTGTCGACCATGGTGTCGAAGGCGAATCCGGCATCGCAGTCGCCGGCCGCGATGGCGAGTGCCGAGGCGTCATGGCCGCCCGCGTAGACGGGCGCCAGCCCGGCCGTGAGGTTCTGTTCGTTCGCCGAGTCGATGACACCGGCATCGATGAGACCGGCAGCCGGGTAGAGGAATCCGGAGGTGGATCCGGGATCGACGAAGCACACGTCCTTGCCTGCGAAATCCTCGATGCTGTCGATCTCCGCGTTGTCCGATCGGGTCAGACCGTACGACTGGTATCCGGGTTCAGCGCCGGGATCCTGCACCACCGCGCCGAGCGGTGAGGTGTCGGCCCCGTTGATCTGTGCGACGACGTACGCGAACGGACCGAAGAAGGCCAGGTCCACGTTGTCGGCGATCATGCCCTCGACCACACCCGCGTAGTCGGATGCCTGTACGAACTCGACCGTCGACCCGGTCTCGTCTTCGAGCATCGCCAGCAGCGGTTCGTAACTCGACTTCAGATCGGAGGAGTTCTCGGCGGGTATCGCACCGAGAGTGAGGATTTCGGGGAAACCCTGGGCGTTGAGCGCATCGGGATCCGAACCGCTTCCGCCGCAGGCGGTCAGGGCGAGAGCCAGACCGGTGGCGAGACCGACGGCGGCGGTCGCGCGACGATACGAGTGTGAGCGCATGGGAGGTGATGTCCTTCGGGTCGGGATGTCAGGAGAGGATCAGGGCGGGCAGATCCGCGATCGAGTCGAGAATGTGTGTGGCTCCCGCTGCGCGGAGCGTCGTCTCGTCGTGGGCGCCGGTGCGGGTTCCTGCGACGACCGACGCGCCCGACCGCAGACCCGACTGCACATCCCCTGCGGTGTCCCCGACGACCGCGATCTCCCGGACGTCGTCGATCCCGGTGCGCAGCAGAGCGGCGAGGATCATGTCGGGATAGGGACGGCCGCGGCCGGCGTCAGCGGGGGTCAGCGCGATATCGGCGAGATCCTGCCAACCGAGAGCCGCGAGGAGCCTGTCCTGGGTGGAACGACTGAACCCCGTGGTGAGGGCAACCTTGACGCCGGCATCACGCAGCGCGAGGATCGCCTTCTCGGCGCCCGGGATCGCGCTCACGTCACCTGCGTCGACGAACCGTTCGTAGGCGCGTTCGAATGCGTCGTTGGCGGTCCGGGCGCGTTCGTCGCTGCCGAACAGGGCACGGAAGACGACGATCTTCGACTGCCCCATGGTGTCGAGGACGTAGCGGCGAGCGTCGTCCCGCTCGGGGCCGTCTTCGGGGAGACCCACGGCGGTGGCTGCCTCGTCGAAAGCGCGGACGACGAGTCCGCCGTCGGCAACCGTGGTGCCGGCCATGTCCAGCACGGCGAGTCGGATGGTGGTCATGATGGAAGCTCCAGGTGTTGAGTGGAAGTGGTTCACAGTTCGAGGATTTCGGCGGTTTCCTCGCCGAGGTAGGGGCCCAGTGTCATGCCGCGGCCACCCGGTCCGGCAACGACCCACACGTCCTCGTCGACTTTCGCTCGATGCACGAGCGCAGCGGGGTCGAGGCACTGGCTGTACACGCCGGCCCAGCGGCGGACGACCTGCGGAAGGCGCCGCCCGAGAAGCTCTTCGGTGACGCTGATGAGGTGGTCGTACGGCTCTTCGTCGACGTCGAAGTCGAACGGTTCGTCGTAGGCGTGGGTGTCGCCGATGGTGAGGCCTCCATGCAGTCGCTGCACGCACAGCATTTGCATCTTGTGGAGCGCTGCGGTGGGTGCCTGCGACTCGGTGGCGGTGAGGTGGTCGCGGGCCTCTCCTGCGAAGCCCGGGTAGTAGCGGAGGCTGTCGCCGTCGGCGATCGAGGTGGTGAGTGGTTCGTCGAGCGGAGCCGTCTGCATCATCTGCAACCGGACGCGGCGCAGCGGTAGATCGCCGGCAAGGTCGCGGGCCAGGCCGCTGAGCGTGGCGCCCGGGCAGACGAGGACGAGGTCGGATTCGTGGACGGTGCCGCGGTCGTCGCGGACTCGGACGGTTCCGTGCGGAGTGCGGATGACGTCGCGGGCCTCGGTGGACGACAGGAATCGGTAGCGACCGGAGGTGGCAAGGTGCTGCCGGATGGCGGGCAACGCGACACGCGACTCGACGGTGGCATCGGTGCTGCAATGCAGTGCTGCGACGAACTTCCCACGGAGTGCAGGGTTGATGCGACGGGCTTCGTCGGCATCGAGCAGCGCGAAGCCTCTGCGTTCTGCGTCGTCTCGTGCGACTGCTTCCTCGGCGACGGCGACTTCGGCGTCGGTGCGCAGCAACGTCAGTGACCCGTTCGCGCGGAAGCCGATGTCGGGGACGCGGCCGCCGAGGTCTTCCCAGAGGGCGCGGGATCGGAGGGTGGCGTCGAGTTCGCCGCGGGTACGGCCGGAGACCCACACGAGGCCGAAGTTGCGCACGGTGGCGCCGCGCGCCTCGGGTTCGCGTTCGAGGTGAAGCACGTCGTGTCCGCGACGGACTGCAGCGTCGGCGTGGGCGGTACCGAGGATGCCGCCACCGATGATCAGGATTCGCATGCAGCCAACCCTCGGCGATGGTCTAGACCAATGGGGAGATTCCAGGGAAACGGTCGGTGAACAATTGGTATAGACCAAAATCCGCTACCCTGACGGCGTGGCCGCAGCGAACCGGGAAGCTCGAATCCTCAAGCACCAGATCGTCCGACAGAAAGTGGACTCCCTACTCGACGCGCTCACTGTCGGCGACCCTGTGCCGTCCGAACGCGACCTCGCCGCACGCTTCGATGTCGCCCGCGAGACCGTGCGTCAGGCGCTGCGGGAACTCCTCGTTGCCGGGAGGATCGAACGACGGGGCCGCGGTACCGTCGTCGCGGGCCCGAAACTCGTCCAGCCGCTGATCATCGGTTCCTACACGGAAGCTGCATTGACGGAGGGGCGCAGCGTAGGGCGCCTACTCGTCGACTGGACCGACCTCGTGGCCGACGACGAACTGGCCGACTTCCTCCAATTGGGCGTCGGGGACGCCGTTGTCGAACTCGAACGCGTGCTCCTCACCGACGACGTGCGCGTCGGCCTCGAACGCACTCGCCTTCCCGCACAACGGTTCACCGGACTGCGCGACACTCTCGACACGTCGTCATCGCTGTACGCGGCGATCCGCGCACGCGGAATCACTTTCGCTCGCGCCGTCGAACGGATCGAAACCACCCTGCCGGATGCCCGCGAAGCCGCACTGCTCGACGCCGATATCCGCACTCCGATGCTGCTGCTCAACCGCATCTCGTACGACGAGAACGACATCCCGATCGAGCATCGGCGGTCGCTCTACCGCGGCGACCGGATGTCGTTCGTCACCACGCTCACGCCCTGACCGTCGCCACTGCACAGCCCACCCAAGGGCAACCGTTATACCTGCCGCGCCTGCTGCGTCAATTCCACTGTGGCCGAACGCAACTCAACGGAGGAATTCAACGGCGAGGAGAATCCGGCGCGCGTCATGGCGCGCCCGCGCGGGGTGGTCACATCCAGATCCAGCCCGTACCGGTCTGCGCCGACGCAGGTGGCCGCGGTGGCGTCCGGGAATCCGCCGAGCTTCTGAGCCATCGCCACCAGCGCGTCGGCATGGTCGTCGTTGAGATGCGCAATCGCGCGACCGGCCGAGGGAGTAATGGGATCCGGCAGCGCCTCGGCATAGGCCTCGGCGGTGGCCGAATCCATTCGCCCGTACCCACCGACCCAGCGCACGCGCTGGACTCGGAGAACCCACAGTGAGAAGTCGCTGAAATCGATGTAGATGCGCGCCGCAGGCACCGCCGCAAGGTGCGCCTCGCGTGCAGCGGCCAGCTCCTCCCCCTCCGGGCGCTCGACGTGCCCGGCGAGTGTGATGCGAGTGCTGGCCAGCGGGTCGGACTGCGGGCCCGGCGCGACGATCGCGATGCTCGCGCGTGGATCACGCGCAAGATTGCGGCCGTGCTCGGCCATGTGCGACACGCACAGCACCGGCGCACCACCGACCAGCCCATACGTCACGAACGACGCCCACGGATCGCCGTCTTTGGTGAGGGTGGCGAGAGTGCCCATGTTCGTCGACGCAGCGGCCGTCCGCGCTTCCTCTGCAGCGGAGGGCCGGTTCGCGTTCACGATCTCCGTCAACGGCGGCGGCACAGTGGGGGCGTCGCCGGGGTCGCCGTGATCCAAGTTCGTCATCTGAGAGACGGTACCCGCAGAGATTCCCGACTGTCGTGGATACATCTGACCTACCAGCTTCCTGAGCGAACGGCACATTCAGTCTCGTGAAGAAGACGAACGGCACATTCGCTCACGCTGAGAGGCTGCGCAACGCAGCGATACCACCCATTCGTGCACACCCTGTTCGATGTAACAGCTGGAAGCCGCGGCACGATGTTCTGGACGGCTGCGGTACATGCCCCCACATGCATTGTCGCTCTGCCCGTAGCGTTCGCCCACGAATTTCGGCAGCGCATGTAATTCCGGTGCGACTCGAGGAGCGAATGTTCATGCGACAGTACGCAGGGAACGATCGACGAGCCGCCTGGCCTGTCCCGAAGGCCGACAGCGTCGCCGTTGCGGCGGGGCCGTCGATGCCGGGGTGGTATCCCGACCCCTCCTACCGCCGGATCGAACGGTGGTGGAACGGCCACACCTGGACTGGGGCGGAACGGCCTCGCGGAGCGGATACACCGCGCGGTGGCGATCACACAGGATCCGGCGCGCTTCTGTCGCTCTCCACCGACGCCAAGCGCGCTGTGATCATCACAGTGGTCGCCGCAGCAGCGTTCGCTCTGTGGGGGTACACGGCGGCCGACGCTGCACCGGCGTCCAACTCACGTTCGGTTTCGACGCCTTCCGCCGAGGGTCATATGCCGACTTCGCGCGGAACAGCCGACCTGTCGTCAGTCCCAGAGTGAACTGTTGATTTCGGTCATCTCCCGGCCGACCGCCGAGGGCGGGGCGTTCTCCGCGATGTGACCACGTAGCGTTCTCGCGAACTCTGCCGCGTTACCAGTTCGGAGATGTTCGGTGAGCTGCTCGTGCTCGGCAATGATCTCGGCGCAGCGGGTGAGGAGTCGGTCGCCGGACGCGAAAAGCACGAAGCGGTGCCGGTCGGAAAGTTGATCGTAGAGCTCGAGCAGCACCGTGTTGCCGCCTGCTTCCACGAAGCCCCGATGGAAGCGGAGCGTGAGGTCGATGAATCGACGGACGTCACCGTCGGCGAAAGCGGCACGTTGCTCGTCGACGGACCGTTCGAGACGCTCCGCCAGTCGCTGGCGCAGTTCGTCCGAGGCGCTGTCCACAGCGGTCGTCTCGAGCACGAACCGGGCGTCGGCAAGTTCCGCGACGGTTCGCTCGCCCACCCCCTGGACCAGCGCCCCCCGCTTGGGGTAGATGACGATCCACCCCTCATCCTGGAGACGCGCGAGGGCGACACGCACAGGTGTGCGACTGACCCCGAGGTCCGCCGCCAACGAGGCTTCGCCGAGCATCGTGTCGGGGGCATGGGTGCCGTCGAGGATTTGATCGCGGATCACCTGGTAGGCACGCTCGGAGGCGCTGATGCTCTCACTTCGGTCGGCCGTCACTCTGAGCTCCTCATCCTCGATCTGAGTCCGGTATGAATACCACTCGGCGTGGCACGAAGGTGCTTCACGGCTGCACCCGTTCGCGGAGGTGTTCGTCGTCGACGGCTGGTGTCGGCCTGCCGGGCCACGTCATCGACGGCACCGCTCTCACGGCGAATGCCAGCGTGATGAGCAGAACGCCGGTGGCCATCAGGTTGATCCACAGGAAGCCGCCCATCGCCAACACCGTGCCGGCCATGGCTGCCATCAGCGCGCCGCCCAGGTTCATCGCCGAGTCCGAGGCTCCCTGAAGCGTGACCTTTGCATGCTGCGGCACCGAAGCCGTCAACAGCGCGGAGCCGCCGATGAGGAACATCGACCACCCCACGCCGAGGAGTAGCAGCGCTGCCGTCAACAGCGGCATCGACGACACCGGTGCCAGAGCGTCGATGACGCCGAGGGTGATCGTCGCGATGAAGACGACGACACCGGACGCGATCACGGTGCCTGGCCCCCAGCGGTCGGACATCCACCCGAAAATCGGTGAGAGAGCGTACATCCCGGCAATATGGATGCTCACCACGATTCCGATGGCCCCGAGGTCGAACGCCTGATGATGCATGTGCACCGGTGTCATCACCATCACGTTCGTCATCATCATCTGGCCGGTGACGATGGTGACGATCGCGAACAACGGAACCGGACGGGCCGCGACGAAACGCAGTGCAGCTCCGAGGCCCAGCGGTGCCAGCGGGTCGGCGACCTTGCTCGTGGCTGAGGCATCGCCGCCGACACCCGTGGCGATCGCGTCCGGCCGGGCCGCACCGACGCCACTCGCCAAGGTCGAAGCAGCCAAGGCCGCCAGGGCGAAGGCAGCCATCGAGATCAGATAGGGGCCGGCCAGCGGGTGCATGCCGAGCGCCTCGCCCAGGTGAGCACCGGGTCCGGTGAAGTTCGGACCCATCACCGACCCGATTGTCGTCGCCCACACCACCAGGGACATCGCCCGCCCGGTGGCCGCAGGGCCGGCGACGTCGACAGCGGCGTACCGAGCCTGCAGACCGGCGGCGGTGGCCGATCCGCACATCATCATCCCGAACATGAACAGCGGGAGAAACTCCACCGCCACCGCCAAGAGCACCACAGCAGCGCCGAGCGTGCCGATCCCGAATCCCAAGGTCAGCGCCCTGCGTCGCCCTGTGCGTGCCGCGAGCGCTGCCAGCGGATAGGCGACAAGGCCGGCGCCGAGGATCACGCTCATCTGCGCGAATCCGGCCATCGCGGTCCGCCCGGTGATCTGTTCGGCGAGCAGTCCGCCGACCGCGTATCCGGATGCGATTCCGGCGCCGGAGAACAACTGCGCAGTGATCAGCTTGGCTTGCGTAAACGACGGCGACGGCATCGACGCTGCACCCTTTCCTTCGATCCGACCAGCCCGCGGCGACACAGGTGTGCCGTAGGGTGCGCGCGATACGCGAACATTCACGTCCGGACACGCATCGCATCGCTAGAATACATGTTGGATCCAAGACCGCCAATGAGATACTCGGACCGCCCCGAGGTCGCGCGGGGCGACCCACCTCGAGTGCGCGGAACTTGCCGATCGGAAATCGGCTTGCACACATCCGAATCCCGCGCCAGCGAGGAACCCGACGCATTCTGGCGGTGACCCAACGACGCCGCGTGGCTGCGGGTCTGAGCGAACCGCACCTTCGCCCAGAAGAGCCGAGCGAACCACGTACAAGATCACAATATTGTCGCTATCATCACTGTAATTGAAGGGGGGATGTGCGAATGAGGTTGTCATTGTTCGGATCAGGAAAGCGTCGTAGCGAGCGCTCGAAGCTCGACTCGATGCAAAAGTGGATCGAGGTCACGGATCGCTCCATCGAAGTCAACGAGGCCCTGCGGCTTTTCCTCGAAGAGCGAGGCGTTCGACTGCGGGAGCGTGGCGACTACCGGCTCATCGACGCGAGTTGGTCTGTAGCAGAGTTGAAGTCACTGAGCGAGCAGTGCGCTCTCGCCACCGAACTGCGCAGTGAAAGTGAATCGATCGCCGCCGAACTCGAAGATGCCAAGCCTGCAGACACCAACCAACTGGAATCGTTCGTCGCATTGTCGGGCGTCGTCCGGCGAGCCCTCGCGGAAGCAGAGCGTCGCGCTCGCCGCTCGCGGTTCTGACCACAATCTGCTTGCGACACAAAAAGTGTGGATCCGAGCCCACAACCCCGGGGCGGGTGCCCACAATTTGAACAGGCCGGGACGGCCCACCTAGCGGGCGGGTC
>NZ_JBHWWZ010000047.1:0-37405 GCF_042730275.1 Rhodococcus sp. NPDC060086 | reverse complement strand
AACGGCACCGAGGACACCTCAGCCAGCCAGGCTCTCTCCGGGGTGCTTTTCGCGATAGTCAGCGCCGCCGACAACTCGCTTTTGCCGGGCACAGGATTTCCGGCTTTGCGGGCGGACTCGCGGGCGGCAAGCGCGTCGTTGAACACCACCCGGCAGCACCCGAACAGTTGAGACAGTGCCCTGTGCTGCTCCCCTGTGGGATAGGCACGGTAGCGGTATCGCTTGAGCACACCCCGACGATAACTTTTGGTGTCATGGATGAGATTGGGTTTGTCAGACTTGGTAGACATGCTATCTGGGATTGTCATGTACATTTGGTGTTTGTCACAAAATTCCGCCGGGGTGCGTTCACCGGACCGATCTTGGTGGACTGCGAGCAGATCATGCGGAGAGTCTGCGCGGACTTCGGCTGCGAGCTGCGGGAGTTCAACGGCGAGGATGACCATGTGCACCTGCTCGTCGGCTTCCCCGCGACTGTGCAGCTGTCGAAGCTGGTGAATTCGCTCAAGGGTGTGTCATCGCGGCACGTGCGGCGCGATCACGCGGAGCACCTTTCCCGGTACCTGTGGGGTGGGCATGTATGGTCCCGTTCCTACTACTGCGGGACTGCGGGCGGCGCGCCGTTGTCGGTGATTGCCGAGTATGTGAGGTCTCAACGGCGCCCTGAGTGACGGTGATTCACCTCCACCGGAACGATGGAGCACTCTCACCGGGATCGGTAGAGCCGGACGATCTGCGACCACTCGGTTTCTTCTGCACTCGTAGCGCGAGCGTGCACCGCCGCGATCGCCGCCTGCACTTGATACGGTCCCGCGTCTCCATGTCGGAGCGCGTCCGTCACCAGTGCAGTTCCCTCAGCGATCGCGTCGCGTCTCCACAGGGAACGGTCCTGTTCGGACATGGGGATCAGCGTCCCGCCCGCACCGACCCGGGCAGCACGCCTCGCGTCGGTCAGAAGCATCAGTGCGAGTAGACCTGCAGTTTCCGCGTCGGAGGGCAGCGAGCGATGCACGCTGCGAGTGAGCCGGATGGCTTCCGACGACAGGTCGAGGCGGACGAGGTGCGGACCGGCAGTCGCGGCGTATCCCTCGGTGAAGATCAGGTACAGCATGTGAAGGACGGCAGCCAGGCGGACGGCGTGCCCCTCGGATACGGGCATGCGGAGCGGCTCGCCGCTGGTCTCGATGCGTTTCTTGGCTCGGGTGATCCGTCTGGTCATGGTGTCTTCGGAGACCAGGAACGCCCGCGCGATCTCGCCGGTCGTCAAACCCCCGACAGCACCCAGTGCAAGCGCGACCTGGGAGGCCGGGGTGAGCGACGAGTGGCAGCACAGAAACAGCAGGACGAGCGTGTCGTCTACCTGCGGGTGTACATCGGCTGCAGGTGCGTGCCGGTCTTCGAACGGCACCCACTGGGCGACAACGTCCTCACGATGTCGCCGCGCTTGTTCACTGCGCAACAGATCGGTCAGCCGTCGCGACGCGACGGTGACGAGCCACGCTCGCGGGTCGTCGGGGATTCCGGAGGTCGGCCACCGAGTTGCGGCGGCCAGCAATGCCTCCTGCACCGCGTCCTCGGCAAGATCGAAGTGTCCGAACCGCCGCACGACTGCACCGAGAACCTGCGGCGCCGACGACCGCAGCAGGTCCTCGATCGCAGTGTCGCGCATCTCTACAGTTCGGGCCCCGGGGGCGGGCCTTCGTCGATCGGACGGACGTCGGCATACGCGGTTTCCAGGACGTGTGCCGGGGCCGGGCATTCGCCGAGCCGGATCGCGATCTCGGTGGCGCGGTCGAAGCTGTCGCACTCGACGATCCAGTAACCGGCGAGCACTTCCTCGGTCTCGGCGTAGGGGCCGTCGGTCACGAGTGTGCCCGGTCCGACGCGTCGGGTGTGGACGGGTGCTGCCAGACCCCGTGTCTCGACGAGTTCACCGGTTTCTTCGAGTTCCGCGTTGAGTTTCGTCATGAACTCGACCATCGCCGCGAAATCGTCCTGCGACCACGCGGGGGTGTCGGTGTTCTGACCTGCCATGCCGTCGTAGTCGTGCTGGGTGGCGTAGCTCTCGATCATGAATTTCATGGCCGTTCCTCCTCCGTGGCACCCCGAATGGGTGCTTCATCGGATACGACGGAGCCGGTGAGCAGGTCCGGACATCCCTCGGAGAAAATTATCGGCGCATGGGAAGAACTTCGTGGCCGATCAGGCGACGGTGACGTGCCACACGAGCGCGGCGGCGAGCGCACCTGCGCCGTTGATCGACCAGTGCAGCGCGATCGGGGCGAGGATGCTTCCACTGCGCCGGCGAAGCCAGGTGAACACGAACCCTGCCGCCGCGGTCGCGACCACGGCCCCGGCAATGCCCACGACCTGTGCCCAGATCCCGGCACCGAGGAAGGCGCTCAGGCCCGCGTTGCCCGCGGTCAACCCGAACGATGACGCGATGTGCCACAGGCCGAACAACAGCGACCCGGCCGCGAAGACACCGCGGGCCCCCCACACACGTTCGAGGGTGCCGTGCAGGACACCGCGGAACGCGAGTTCCTCGGGGATGACTGTCTGCAACGGGATGATGATCATCGACGCCACCAGCGCGCCGGACATCGTGGCGTATCGCTCGGACAGAAAGAATTGCCTGGTGAACGGCAGTGCGATGCCGATCGCGACCACCGCGAGAACCAACCCGACCGCGCCCACCGAGTAGAGGGTGCCGCGTTTCCAGTGCCGAGGCGACAGTCCCAGTTCGTTCCAGTGCATACCCCGTTGCCGCATGATGGCGACGAGCACGCCCGCGGCGACGGGTACCGTGGCGATCGACGCCCACACCGTGGTGAAGTGCGCGATGAGGTTTGTCGCGACGAGTACTGCGACGACGACGGAGACGTCGACCCACGCGTGGAATTGGGGAATCCGCCGGACGAGCGGGGCGATCCGTTCGACTTCGACTGTCACGCGAGGGCCCCCTCGATCTGGTGCGATCCAGCGGAACGGGCGGTGTCGTACAGGTGACTGTGAAGCATCTTCTCCAGTGTACGGGCGAGCCCACCCAACTCCGGTGACACACATCACGATCAGCGCGTTCGAGGGGTGCGTCACACGCCCCGTTGTCAAGGCCTTGCTTCGACGCGACTAATCTGTTCAGCGAACCTCAGCCTCTTTTCAGGAGAAACAATGGCCGACTTCCTCTACGAGGACCTCCTGCCGATCGGGGAAGACCCCACCGAATATCGGCTGCTGACCAGCGAGGGGGTGTCCACCGTCGAAGGACCCGACGGACGCACCTTCCTGAAGGTCGAACCCGAGGCGATGCGGCTGCTCACCGAGACCGCACTTCACGACATCTCGCATTACCTGCGCACGGATCACCTGAAGCAGCTCGCGAGCATCCTCGACGATCCCGAGGCGTCGAACAACGACAAGTTCGTTGCCCTCGATCTCCTGAAGAACGCGAACATCGCGGCGGCCGGTGTGCTGCCGATGTGCCAGGACACCGGCACCGCCATCGTCATGGGCAAGCGCGGACAGCACGTCCTGACGCCCGGTGACGACGAGGAATCGATCGCGCGCGGCGTATACGACGCGTACACGCGACTGAACCTGCGCTACTCGCAGAACGCTCCGATCACCATGTGGGACGAGAAGAACACGGGCAACAACCTCCCCGCGCAGATCGAGCTGTACGCCGACACCGCGAAAGGCCACGAGAACTCCTACAAGTTCCTGTTCATGGCCAAGGGCGGCGGGTCGGCCAACAAGTCGTACCTGTACCAGGAGACCAAGGCGATCCTGAACCCGGACTCGATGATGCAGTTCCTCGAGGCCAAGATCCGCTCGCTCGGCACCGCGGCCTGCCCGCCGTACCACCTGGCGATCGTCGTGGGCGGCACGTCCGCGGAGTTCGCGATGAAGACGGCCAAGTACGCGTCCGCGCACTACCTCGACGAGCTTCCCACCGAGGGCGCGATCACCGGCCGCGGCTTCCGCGACCACGAGCTCGAGAAGAAGGTCTTCGAGCTCACCCAGAAGATCGGCATCGGCGCGCAGTTCGGCGGCAAGTACTTCTGCCACGACGTCCGCGTCGTCCGACTCCCCCGCCACGGCGCTTCGCTGCCCGTCGCGATCGCGGTGTCCTGCTCCGCCGACCGTCAGGCCAAGGCGAAGATCACCCCCGAGGGCGTGTTCCTCGAACAGCTCGAGTTCAACCCCGGGCAGTTCCTGCCCGAGGTCACCGACACTCAGCTCGACGCCGAGACCTCCGGTGTCTCGGGCACCGGTAAGGGCGCGGCGGTCAAGATCGATCTGACCAGGCCGATGCCGGAGATCCTGGCGGAGTTGTCGAAGCACCCGGTGAAGACGCGTCTGTCGCTCACGGGCCCGCTGGTCGTGGCGCGCGACATCGCGCACGCCAAGATCAAGGAACGCCTCGACGCCGGCGAGGAGATGCCGCAGTACCTCAAGGATCACCCGGTGTACTACGCCGGTCCGGCCAAGACCCCCGAGGGTCTGGCATCCGGGTCGTTCGGCCCGACCACGGCCGGCCGCATGGACTCGTACGTCGAGCAGTTCCAGGCGGCGGGCGGTTCGATGGTGATGCTCGCGAAGGGCAACCGATCCAAGCAGGTCACCGACGCGTGCAACACGCACGGCGGCTTCTACCTCGGCTCGATCGGCGGCCCCGCGGCGCGCCTGGCGCTCGACTGCATCAAGAACGTCGAGGTCGTCGAGTACGAAGAGCTCGGCATGGAAGCCGTGTGGAAGATCGACGTCGAGGACTTCCCGGCGTTCATCGTCGTCGACGACAAGGGCAACGACTTCTTCGCCCACACCGGCGAAGTCACGCTCACGGTCGGTAAGCGTCCCGGCCTCTAGAGGTCAGGCGCACTCGACACCGCGACGCGGTCCGGCAGAGTCATTGCCGAACCGCGTCGTCCGGTCTGTCATACCGCGGGCGCCACACCCGCCGGCTGCCGGATCGTCGCGTTGATCCGATTCCACACATTGATCGTTGCGATCTGCATGATCAGCGCGGAGAGTTGCTTCTCGTCGTAGAGGTCGGCGACGTCGTCCCACACCTCGTCGGGCACGGCGTCCGGTCGATCTGCGAGCCGGGTCATTGCTTCGGTGAGCGCGAGCGCGGCCCGCTCCGCATCGGTGAAGCGCTGCGACTCGCGCCATGCTGACACCGCGAACAGCCGCTCCACGGATTCTCCGGCCTCCACCGCCTCCTTCGTGTGCATCTCCACACAGAAGCTACAGCCGTTGACCTGACTCGCCCGCAGATGCACAAGATGGACCGTGCCGGTCGGGAGCCCAGTGTTCTCCAGCGTCTTCGACAGCGCTTGCAATGCGTCGAGCGTCCCGGGGAGTACGAACGCGGGGTGGTTCATTCGTGCCTTCATGTCTCTCTCCTGTCACATCGGGTTCGGTGTGTTCGTCACTCCTATGACGGAGCCGGACGAGAGAATGTGACAACGATGAGCGACGAAGTTCTGGCGGGGCAGTTCGAGACCTACCGCGAGCATCTGCGTGCGGTGGGCTTCCGCATGCTCGGGTCCACCTCGGAAGCCGACGACGCGGTGCAAGAGACGTGGCTGAAGTTGAGTCGCTCCGATACCGACGCGGTCGAGAACCTCGGAGGGTGGCTCACCACCGTCACGAGCCGGGTGTGCCTCGACATGCTGCGATCGCGCAAAGCGCGCCACGAGGTCTTGCTCGACGAGCCCGCAGAACCGGCTTCACGGGAAAACGGATCGACTGCACCGGAAGACGAGGTGGTTCTTGCCGATTCGATCGGCATCGCCATGATGGTCGTCCTCGAGGCGTTGGCGCCGGCCGAACGCCTTACTTTTGTGCTGCACGACATGTTCGGAATGCCGTTCGACGAGATCGCCCCGATCGTGGGCCGCTCCCCTGCCGCGGCACGGCAACTCGCGAGCCGCGCCCGTCGACGGGTGCGTGGCGCATCCACCCACCGGCCGGACGCTCGACACCCGCGCCGAGTGGTCGACGCGTTCCTCGTGGCCGCCCGCGAGGGACGGTTCGAGGACCTGCTCGAAGTGCTGGATCCGGATGTGGTGCTCCGCGCCGACACCCTTGCTGTGGAAGGGGCAAAGGCCGGCGCGGTGCACGGGGGTCCGAAGATCGTGGCGGAACTGGATGGAGCGGTTGCCGTGGCGGATGCGTTTCACGGTCGCGCACGCGGCGCTGTACCCGTCACGGTCGACGGGGTTCCGGGTGCGGCGTGGGCGCCGGGCGGGATACCGCGCACCGTCTTCCGGTTCACCGTGGTCGACGGGCGGATCGTCGCGCTCGAGGTCGTGGGCGACCCCGAGGCCATCGCAACACTCGACGTCGTGCTGCCCTGATCACCCCCGGATCACCGGGCTATCCGTTCCCGCGAGTGAATTCGCTTCCCGCTACAGCAATTACCCGTGTGGGAAGCTGAGGAGATCGCGGGAACGAGTGCCCGTCAGGCAGCGCAGGAGTGCGTGCGCGACAGGACAGCGGGCGACTGTGCGACGACATCCTGGAGGAACTCGACAACGACGCCGGGCGCGGGCTCTTCACCCGGCGAAAGGATTTCGCAGAGCTTGCGGTATGTGTCGTCGCTCAGCACGGGCGCGACACGGAAGTGCGTCGTCATCGACAGTGTGAACCCGATTCCGTGCCTGCGGGAACGCACCAGCAACTCGGGGCCGTGTTCGCCCTCGGTCAAACAGATTTCGAAGACGGCCCCGCCTGCGTCGTGTTCGAACGATGCGGACGAGACGTTGCTGCGGAGCATCTGACGATGGAGCGGTCGCAGTCCGCCGAGCACCAGCGGCGGAAGCGTCACGGTGCGGGAACGGTCGGCGGTGAACATGCGAATCTCCTCGGGCATATCCGGCCATATTGCGGCCGGGCATTTCTGGAAAAGTCCAATAACTGGAACTATTCCAGAAAAAGGCCTTTTCCGCAATCACCAGGCCCGAGTCATGCGTCACGTCGCGTTGTCCGGACACCTCGATCCGAGCGAACGGCTCCTCCGCTCGATCCAAGGAGACGAACGGCCCTTTCGCTCACAAGGTGCAACGGGAGCTCGGCGTTCGTCGACAGCGGAACCGCTCCCCCTTCGCCGTCCGCGGCGTAACAATGGACCGCATGGATCCGGACCCGCGGAACGTCGTCGATCTCGGAGCCGTGCGCGCCGCACGCGAGCCCCGGCTGCTCCGCCAGGTCTACGGCGAGGTACTCCGCGACGAGCGGCGCGACCAGGACCGCAGTCTCGACGACGTCGCCCGCACCGTCGGCATGTCGAAGCAGTATCTGTCCGAGGTCGAACGCGGACGCAAGGACCCGTCGTCGGAGATTCTCGGTTCCGTCTGCGCTGCACTGGGCATGCCGATGGAACAACTCCTCGAGCGCGGGATCCGCCGGATGTCAGCGCACCGCGCGATCGGGACCACGCAGCAGACCACAGTGGAGCTGCGTGCGGCGTGACGGTCAGACGCCGTCGCGGCTCACGATTATGTGGTCGGCGAGCCCGTAGCCGACCGCCTCTTCGGGCGTGAGGATGCGGTCCCGGTCGGTGTCGCGGCGAAGTTGCTCGACGTCGCGGCCGGTGTGCGCGGCGAGGATCTCCTCGGTCTGCGCCCGCACCCGCATCACCTCCGCGGCCTGCAATGCGAGATCGGAGATGGTGCCCTGGCCCTGCGCAGACGGCTGGTGCAGCAACACCTTCGAATGCGCGAGCACGTGTCGCCGGCCGGGTACGCCTGCCGCCAGCAGGACCGCGGCAGCCGACGCGGCCTGGCCCATGCAGTAGGTGGCCACGCCCGGACGTAGGAACTGCATGGTGTCGTAGATCGCGAGCATCGCGGTGGTCGACCCTCCCGGTGAATTGATGTACAGACCGATCTCACGATCGGGTGATTCCGCTTCGAGGTGCAACATCTGGGCCATGACCACATTGGCGACGCCGTCGTCGATCTCGGTGCCGAGGAAGATGATCCGTTCGTTGAGAAGACGACTGAAGACGTCGAACGACCTCTCTCCCGTCGGTGTGCGTTCGATGACGTTGGGGATTGTGTAGGTGCTCATTTGAGTCCGATCTCGCGGCCCGAAGCGAAGGGGGCGAGTTCGGCGAACGAGCCCACTACCCGGTCGACGATGCCGTAGTCGCGGGCCTCGTCGGCGGTGAACCAGCGGTCGCGGTCGCTGTCGCGTTCGATCTCCTCCATGGAATGACCGGTCGCGTCGGCAAGAATCTGCTGTGATTGCCTCTTCATGTACTCGAGGTGCTCCGCTTGGATTGCGATGTCGACGGCGGTGCCCGCGAAGCCGGCCGACGGCTGGTGCATCATGATGCGGCTGTGCGCGAGACTCACTCGCTTTCCCTTGGTGCCCGAGGCGAGAAGCACCTGCCCCATACTGGCGGCGAATCCCATGGCCACGGTGACCACGTCGTTGGGAACGAGTTGCATCGTGTCGTAGACGGCCAGGCCCGCCAACACAGAACCGCCAGGTGAGTTGACGTAGAGGACGATGTCGCGCCGGTCGTCTATGGAGGCGAGCAGCACCAGTTCCGAACAGACACGTTCGGCCATCTCGTCGTCCACCTCGCCGGTGAGAAGAAGAGTGCGGTGCCGGAAGAGTCTGTCGACGAGGGTGTCGCGATAGCTGGGTGTTCCGTTCGTTGCCATGAGCACCACACTCGCCACCGTCGACGCGGATCGACCTGTTTGTCCGCCCAGGGCAGACGAGGCCGGATGCGCGAGCGAGGCCGCCCGAGCGTGTGCCATCCGTCACACACGCGTTGGCAGGCGCGGTTCCGGGTAGTCGAGAGTTGTCACGTCGTGTTTCCGATCGATGTGACTTCGTCGGTAGATCACCGGCTCTTCCAGTGCGAAGGAGGCGAACGCACGATGACCGAGAACCGCACCGCCGCGCTACTCACCCAGTTGCGCACACTCCACGAACTCACCCATGCCGAAACTCAGGTAGCCGAGACCCGCATCGCTCAGGCCCGTACCGAAGCGGTACGCAAGGAGCTGACCGAGAACGCCGAGAACTGCCGGATCCGGGCGGTCGCCATCGAGGAAGCCATCCGCGACCTCGGCGGGCTCCCCGATATGGTGGGGCCGTTCCTCGGCCGAGCCGCCACCATGGTGAAGACCGTCGCCGAACAGGCGCAACCCTTCGACGAAGCACTGTTGTCGGACCTCTCGCTCGAGCATCAACTGCTCGACCGCGCCCGTTATGTGAAGGCGCTCGGCACCGCCGATGGTCACACGTCGATCGTGTCCCTGGCCGACCGCCTGATCACGGCGCACACGGCCACTGTGGAATGGCTGACCACGGTCCTCGCGGAGGAGGCGCTCGGAGGTCCTGCCGCTCTGCGCCGCACTCCGCTGCAGGCCGCAGCCGGGACCGCAGTGCGAATCGTCAATACGCCGGTCATCTGGTCGGCCCGCGGACTCGACCGTGCGATCGATGTCGCGCGTTCGACGCGACCCCGCATCGAGTCGCTGCTCTCCCGCGGCGCTCACGCCGGTGACGTCGCCGCCAAGACCGTCGGTGCGTCGCGCGACGCCGCTCTCGAAGCCGCCGAGCGGGTGAGCCGCCGCGAAGGCGCGGATGGCGCCGCAGACGCTCTGCACAACGCACGCAGCGCAACGGGAACTCTCTCCCCGGAGGAGCTGCCGATCCCCGACTACGACGACCTCACCGTCCCGAAGGCCGTGGAGGCAGTCAAGGAACTGACCGAGCCCGCAGCCATCCGCGCCGTCGTGGCCTACGAGGAAGCCCACAAGGCGCGACACGGCGTGATCTCGGCTGCTCAGGCTCGTCTCGCCACTGTTGCGCAGGACGTGGTCGGCATCTGACCCACCGACTCCCCAATGCGGTAGTTCCGCCACGATCGCCGGGTTGCGCAAACCCGGCGATCGTCGTCGGATCTTCCGTGTCCCCGAGGCCCGCAGTGGGTACGTCATCCGTACGACCCGAAGAAGGGAACACCCCCATGACCGATGTCCTGTTCGCCGTCAGTGCAGCCGATCACTGGACACTCCAGGACGGCACCCGTCACCCCACCGGCTTCTGGGCGGAAGAGCTCGTGGAGCCGTACACCGCCTTCGTCGAGGCCGGCTACACCATCACCGTGGCGACTCCGGGCGGGCGTACCCCGGTCGTGGACCGGGCCAGCCTCGAGCCCGAGGCCGCCGGAGGCGACGACCGCGCCACCGCGCTGAAGACATCCCTCGACGAACTCCGCCCCGTACTCGCGGACGCTGCGGCACTGGAAGACCTCCACGCCGGAGACTTCGACCTGCTTTTCGTCCCCGGCGGTCACGCACCGATGGAGGATCTTGCCGTCGACGAACGATTCGGCGAACTCGTGCGACAGTTCGTGGAGTTCGACAAGATCGTCGCAATGGTCTGCCACGCACCTGCAGCGCTACTCTCCTCGTTCGCGTCCGGAGGGCGCTGGCTGTTCGAGGGATACAAGCTGACGGCCTTCACGAACCTCGAGGAGGTGCAGGCGGGACTGGCCGACAAGGCCCCCTGGTTGCTGCAGGACCGTCTTCAGGAAGCGGGGGCACTCTTCTCGTCCGGTGACGTGTGGGAACCGCATGTGGTGGTCGATCGATGCCTGTACACGGGTCAGAACCCGGCGTCCTCGCGTCCGCTGGCCGATCGTGTCGTCGCCGATATCGCCTCCCGAGACGGCAACCGCTCCCCCTAGTCCTCGAGCGCTACCCGAGCACGTTCCGGCAGCGTGAATGCTGCGACAGCGGCAACGACGAATGCCGCCGCGAAGGTGCCGAAGACCAGAGCGTTGCCGCCGTCGATCAGCAGGGGCACGAGCAGCGGCGCGATGATCGACGCGAGCCGACCGAACGCGGCGGCGGAGCCGGTTCCGGATCCGCGCACCGACGTCGGGTACAGCTCCGGTCCGATCGCGTACAACGCACCCCACGCGCCGAGGTTGAAGAACGACAACGCCATCCCTGCCGCAATGATCGTTGTAGGGGTGTCGGCGAGACCGAACAGAGCTGCCGACACGGCCGATCCCGCGAGGAACACCGCCAGGGTGATGCGTCTGCCCCACACCTCGATCAACCATGCAGCGACGGCGTAGCCCGGGAGCTGCGCGACGGTGATGATCAGCGTGTAGCCGAACGACGTCACCAGGTCGAAGCCCTGCGCAACCAGCAGGCTGGGCAGCCAGATGAACGCGCCGTAGTACGAGAAGTTGATACCGAACCAGACGATCCACAGCGCGGCGGTGCGAGCACGCAGTCCCTCGTCCCAGATCGATCGTCGCGGGACGTGGGTGGGCGTTGCCGGCGTCGCCTCGGCCGGTTCGTCGCGAACCTCCTCTACCGGGGCCGCGACCCCCGCGGAGCGTTCGTAGTCACGGACGATCGACTCGGCTTCCGCATAGCGACCCTTGCTTTCGAGAAACCGAACTGATTCCGGGAGCCCGAGACGAACGACCAGTGCATAGGCGGCCGGAACCAGGCCGACGGCGAGCGCCCACCGCCACCCGTCGTCGTTCAGTGGCACGACGAAGTAGCCGATCAAGGCTGCGAGTAACCATCCGACAGCCCAGAACGCTTCGAGCGCCACCACCACGCGGCCACGGATCTTGCGGGGAGCGAACTCGCTGACCAGCGTCGACGCGACCGGGAGTTCTGCACCGAGCCCGAGGCCCACGACGAAACGCAACGCGATGAGCATCGCGACCGACGTCGACAACGCTGCCGCACCCGTCGCCAATCCGTAAACGAGAAGGGTCGCGGCGAACACCTGCCGACGGCCGATGCGGTCGGCGAGCAGGCCACCGACCGAGGCCCCGATCGCCATACCGAGGAACCCGATGGAGGCGATCCACGACAGCTGAGTGGACGACAGATCCCACTGCACCGCCAGTGCTGCCATCACGAACGAGATGAGACCCACGTCCATCGCGTCGAGCGCCCAGCCGACGCCCGAGCCGCCCAGCAGGCGTCGGTGCTTGGCGGTGAACGGCAGTTCGTCGAGCCGCTGGGTGCGAGTGGGCATAGATCGGAAGTTACACCCGCCGCCTCCGGAGCTGCGAGGTCAGCCTCGCGCGGCCTCCTCGAGCAGGGCGATCTCGATCTTCTGCATCTTCATCAGCACATCGCTGACCCGCTGCGCCACATTCCGGTCAGGGTCCGCAAGCAGTTCGAAGAGCCGTCGTGGCACCACCTGCCACGACACACCGAACCGATCCTTGCACCAACCACACTGCGATTCCTCTCCGCCATCGGCGATGAGTGAATTCCAGTAGTGATCGACCTCGTCCTGGCCGCCGCAATCGATCTGGAACGACACCGCCTCGGTGAACTGGAACTGCGGCCCGCCGTTCAACCCGGTGAAGCGGGAGCCGTCGAGTTCGAATTCGACGGTCAGGACGGTGCCGGCGGGCAGGGGTGTGCCCTCCGGATAGTAGGAGGTACTCAACACTTTCGAGTTGGGAAACACAGTGGTGTAGAACTCGGCTGCTTCCTGGGCGTTCATGTCGAACCACAGGCACGGGGTGAGAGCGGGCATCGTGAGGCTCCTTCGTCGGATCTCGTCGGCGGACACAAAAGGCAGACCACCGCCGACGCGAAATCTCATCGCTCACTCGACGGCGAATCGCACGGGCGGCTCATAGAGGCCTCGGTCGGACCACAGGCTTGCCCCGGCGTGACCGAGCAGCAGTTTGGTGTAATACACCGGCCCGAACCAGGGCGCGATTCGTGAAGGCCCGAGCACTCGGTCCAGGGCGATACCGCCCACAGTCAGCGCGAAACCGAGAGGGCGTCGATACCGCGGGGTGGCACGAATCGCGACGGTCGCCGCCATCATGTAGCAGTAGTGCGCGCCCGCCCGCAGCCACACCGGCATGCGGTGCGGCTCGTCCCGATCCCACCACGCGAACAGCAGCGGATGTACGTGTAGTACAGCAAATTTCAGGTGATCGGCGTCGGACGCGGAGGGACGCTCGTACCAGCGGGCGCACGCACGAGTGTTGTTCACCCATGCTCCGCCCCACAGGTCGACCGCAACGGCGCGAAGCGTCAGGGATTCGGCGGTGGACAGGTCGCGCGACCGATGTGAAAGTCTTGGTGCCGCGACCCCGCCGAGCACCGAGAGACCCGCGGTGACCGTGTTCTGAACCGGCCCCGCTTCGGGTCCGACAAACTCGCCCCACGCCCGTCGAAGTCGGCCTCGTGCACCCATGTTTGCTCAGTCTGCCACTGATTCAGAAGCTAGCAGGGCAAATGTAAACCTCGCAGCCCCAGTGGTCAGCAAACAGCCCTGCCAGGTTTACATTTGCCCTGCTTACTTCCTCACCGGCGGCCATTCCGGGGTGGGGCACCGTCCGTCAGGTCCCGCACTTCGGCGTACCGCTGCCGGACATGCGGGGTCGGGTCGGCCTCGTAGCGTCGGATCTCGCCTTCTCCCCATTTCGGCGGTTCGTCGCCACCGCGGAGCACCCACGCGGCCTGCCGCGCCGCGCCGCGGGCAACGTATTCGCCCGGTTCGGGGACGTCGACAGGTACACCGAAGATCGCCGGCGCAAGCTCGCACACTGCCTGCGACCGCGCCCCGCCCCCGACCATCAGCACCCGTCGCACGGGTGTGCCCTGACCGATGATGTGGTCGATGCCGTCGGCCAGCGAACACAGCAACCCTTCGACGGCAGCGCGGGCCAGGTGCGCCGGCGTCGAATTCGACAGTCGCAGACCGTGAATCGCGCCGGTTGCATCAGGTCGGTTCGGGGTGCGCTCCCCCTCGAGATACGGCACGAGCACGAGGCCGTCGCTGCCTGCGGGGGCCGACAGCGCGAGACCGCCCAGCCCTGCGTGGTCGACCTCGAGCATGGCGGCAGCTGCGTCGAGTACCCGCGCACCATTGAGCGTGCACACCAGCGGCAGGTGCAGCCCGGTCGCGTCGGCAAACCCGGCGACGTATCCGTCGGGGTCGCGCGGCGCTGTCGTCGACACTGCGCACACGACACCGGACGTTCCGACAGACACGATGACGTCGCCCTCTCGCGCATCCAATGCCAGTGCCGCGGAGGCATTGTCGCCGGCACCCGGTCCGAGCAGTGCACCCCACGGCGTCTCCCCGACGGATTCGGCGGGCCCCGCGACGGCGGGCAGCAAAGGACTCGGACGTCGAAGTGCGAGTTCGAGCAGGTCGCGGCGATACTCACCGGCGGTGGCGTCGAAGTAGCCGGTGCCGCTCGCATCACTGCGGTCTGTGGCCAACATCCCGAGATCAGAGCTTCCCGATAGGCGCCAGGTCAACCAGTCGTGCGGCAGACATATCGCAGCGGTGCGCGCGGCGTTGCCCGGTTCGTTGTCGGCGAGCCAGCGGGTTTTCGATACGGTGATCGCTGCGAGCGGCACCACGCCGACGGCGTCGGCCCAGGCGTCCGGTCCGCCGAGTTCGCGGACCAGATCGGCCGCCGTCGACGCCGAGCGGGTGTCGTTCCACAGCAAGGCATCCCGAACGGGAGCCCCCGTGTCGTCGAGGCACACCATGCCGTGTTGCTGCGCGCCGACCGACACTGCGGCCACGTCGTCGAGACCCCCTGCCGCGGTGATCGCCTCGTCGAGCGCAGTCGACCAGGCACGGGGATCGACCTCGGTTCCGCCGGGATGCGACGCCCGGCCTTCCCGGACCACGGCACCGGTGTCTGCGTCGCACACCATCACCTTGCAGGACTGGGTGGACGAATCCACACCGGCGACAAACGTCATGAGCTCACCGCCTCGTCGCGCTGCGCACGAGTCGGCAGGTCGGCTCCGGCGCGAGCAACGGTGAGTGCCGACGTCACAGCAGCTGTGCTCAATACGGATTCGAGGTCGTCGACACCTATCTCGCGCAGCGCATCGCGACGATCCGCTCCGAGCAAGCGGAGCGTCCACAATGCGTCGAGGAATCCGACGGTGAAAGCATCACCGGCACCGACGGTGTCGACCACCTCGACCTTTCTTGCGGGCACGTCGACGACCCCCGCGCGACACACCGCGACAGCACCGGCCGCGCCGCGGGTGACAGCGACGATCGCCGGCCCCCGCGACAACCAGTCGCGTGCGACGTCGAGCGGGTCGCGCCCCGGTTCGACCCAGGCGAGGTCCTCGTCGCTGACCTTGACGACATCCGAGAGTGCCACCAGACGCGCGATTCGCTCGCGGCCCCGCACTTCGTCGTCGATCAGAGCGGGCCGGATGTTGGGATCGAAACTCACCGTCGAGGTCTCGGCCTGCTGCTCGACGAGATCGGCGACCGCGTCGCATCCCGGTTCGAGTACGGTCGCGATCGATCCGGTGTGGACGAGCACCGTATCGGCGGACGGCTCCGGAAGCCGGGGCTGCCAGACGATGTCGAACTCGTAGGTGGCCGCGTTGTCGTCGCCGATCGTGGCCGATGCGGTCGCGGTTCTCGTCGCCGACACGCTGCCTGGCGTGAGCGCGACACCGGACGCATCGAGATGCCGCACGATGCGTCCACCACGCTCGTCGTCGCCCAGGCTCGTGGCGAGCCGGACCTCCCGGTCGAGACGCCCCAACCCGACAGCGACGTTCAAAGGACTCCCGCCGACGTGTTCGACGGGGTCGTCGTCGCCGCGTCGAACGATGTCGACGAGCGCTTCGCCGACGACCAATGCCCGGCCGTTCATTCGGGCTCCACCGGAAGGGCTTCGAGAGTGCCTTTCGCACCCTCGTTGTGCAGGGAGTTGAGCGCCCAGGTGTAGGCGTCGACGAACCGAGTGTTGCGGGCGAGATCCCCGAACACCGAGGTGTTCTCGATGAATGCTGCCGGATGGGTGAGTTGCTTCCGCGCGAGCGGCACCAGTTCCTCGGCGAGACGATCCACCACTTCGATCGGAACGCCGTGTTCGTCGACGCCCTCTGCGTAACGGGCCCACGAGGCCACGATCGCAGCCGAGCGGACGACATGGCCGCCGTGTGCGAGGTTCTCCCGGATCACCGGGAGCAGCCATTTCGGGATGCGATCGGACGATTCTGCGCACAGCCTCGCGATGGTGTCACGGATCTCGGGATTGGCGAACCGTTCTATCAGGGTGCGGGTGTACTCCGCCAGGTCGATCCCCGGTACCGGACTCAGCGTGGGGATCGCTTCCAGATCCATGTAATTCAGGAGGAAGCGCGCGATCAACGGATCCTGCGCCGCATCGTGCACGTACCGGTAGCCCATCAGGTACCCGAAATAGCAGAGTCCCTGGTGGCTTGCGTTGAGCAGGCGCAGCTTCATCAGCTCGTACGGAGCCACCTCGTCGACGACGTGCACACCGGCTTCCTCGAGTGGTGGCCGCCCGGCGGCGAAGTCGTCTTCGAGTACCCACGTGGTGAACGGTTCGGCGACCACGGGCCAGCGATCCTGAACATCGAACCGCGATGACAGCTCGTCGATAACGGCCTGCGTGGTCACGGGAGTGATGCGATCGACCATCGAGTTCGGGAACCGGGTGTTCTCGGTGATCCACTCGGCGAGATCGGGATCCACCAGACGCGCGTAGGAGGTGAACACCCTGCGAGCGACGACGCCGTTACCCTCGATGTTGTCGCAGGACATGAGCGTCGGGGACGGGATACCTCGTGCGCGTCGACGAGCAAGAGCCTCGACGACCAGTCCGAACACCGTGGCCGGCGGGCCGCCGGAGGTCAGGTCATGCTGCACCGCCGGGTTGTCCGTGTCGAATTCTCCGGAGTCGTGGCGGATGTTGTATCCGCCTTCGGTGACGGTGAACGAGATGATCTTCGTGGTGGGTGCAGCGAGGAGCTCGAGGACGGACTCGGGTTCGTCGGGTGCGTAGCGGTAGTCGACGATCGACCCGATGACGCGTGGCTCCCACGTGCCGTCGGGATGGGTGAGGACGAGGGTGTAGAGGTGGTCCTGCGCTGCGAGCGACTCCTGCATGCGCTTGTCCCCCGGCATCACGCCGACCCCACAGATTCCCCAGTCCTTCGCGAGGCCCTGCTCGAGCAGTCGGTCGATGTACATCGCCTGGTGCGCACGGTGGAATCCGCCGACACCGAAATGCACGATACCGACGGTCACATCCTCCCGGGAGTAGGTAGGTGTGGGTATCGCCAGATCGGAGAGGGTCTTCTCACTGGGCTCCATGATGCTCCTCCACGGTGGGGGCTACCTGCACAACGGCTTTCATCGAGCCGGGGATGCGGTCGGATTCGAGGGCATCGACGACTTTCTCGAGCGGGAAGCGCGCTGTGATCATCGTATCGAGATCGACTCGACCGGATGTCAGAAGACTCAGAGCGGTAGGCCACGTGTTCGCATAGCGGAAGACCCCGGTGAGGACCAGCTCTCGGTTCTGGATCACCTGTACGGGTAGTCGCATCGACTCGGAACCCGACCCCACCAGCACGACGGTGCCACCGGGACGAACGGCACGGATACCCGCATCCACCGCGGCGGATGCTCCGGACGCATCGATGTAACTGTCGACCTGCACGGCGGACATGTCGTCCGATCGTGGATCGAGGGTCGCGGTGGCACCGAACGAGCGGGCGATCTCGCGCCGGCGTTCGTCGAGATCGGTGACGACGATGTCGACCGCACCGAATGCCCGCGCGACCTGAATCGTGACGATGCCGACCGGGCCGGCTCCTGTGACCAGCACGCTGGACCCCGCCGTCACGCGCGCCTTGCGGACCGCGGCGATGCCCACCGAAAGTGGCTCGCACAGGGCCGCGGCATCGTCGGACACTCCATCCGGGACCGGATGAGCGAAGTGTGCGCCGATGGTCACGTAGTCGCACAGCGCACCGTCGACCGGGGGCGTGGCATAGAACTGCATGTGGGGGCACAGGTTGTAGTCGCCGCGTCTGGTCTCGATGCTGCCCGGATCGGGGCGTTGCGGTTCGATCGACACCCGCTGCCCGAGGCGTTCGGCAGACACCCCGTCGCCCACGGCGACGACTGTTCCGGACGCCTCATGTCCGAGGACGAGCGGTGCCTCGACCACGAATTCGCCGATGCGGCCTTCGCGGTAGTAGTGCGCGTCGGATCCACAGACCCCGACCGACGCGACGCGAACCAGTACGTCACCCGGTCCGGGCTCGGGTACAGGTCGCTCCTCCACGACGATCCGTCCCGGTTCCACGAGGACTGCCGCGCGCATCTTCACCGGAACGGGCAATTCTGTTGTGTAGATCACACCCCGATGCTAACCTACTGAGCACATGAACACACCCCGGAACATTTGCTCACCGCAGATCTCCCTCCGGGCATAGAGGAGCCCTCCGTGACGAACCCCAGCGCGGTACCGCAGGCACAGGACGGTGACACCACCGCCACACCCGAGGACCTTCGCTTGGCACTGCGCGCGGCCACCCTCTACTACCTCGACGGACTCACCCAGGCCCAGGTCGCCGACAGACTCGGCGTCTCCCGCGCGACAGCGGGGCGTCTCGTGGCGCGCGCCCGATCCCACGGCCTCGTCCGCATCGAGGTCATGCCACCTCCGCACCTGCGAGACGACCTGCACGCCGACATCGAACGCGCACTCGAGGACCGATTCGGGCTCACCGAAGCAGTCGTCGTCGGAGCCCGCGTCGACGACCGCGGGCCGGTGGACAACTCGGCGAGCTTCACTGCACTCGGCCGCGCCGCTGCGTCGCTCCTCACCCGCCGCCTCGAGCCGTCCGACACCCTCGGATTCACGTGGGGCCCCGAAACCATCGCTGTAGCCCAAGCGATCCCCACCGGCATCGCCACCTGCGCGACGATCGTGCAACTCGACGGCTCCGTCACCACCAGCACCTACCAGACCGGTACCGAATACGTCCTCGGACGCTGCGCCGAACAGCTTCGGGCACAACCGGTCCGGCTTCCCACTCCCCTGTACGCCGACGCCACGACCGTCGCATCCATGCGCACCGACTCGGTGATCTCCCGCACGCTCGAACTCGGCGCCGGAGCCGACGTGATGATGTTCGGTGTCGGCGCAGTGTCCTCGTCCACCACGCTGTTCGAGGGCAGCTTCCTCGACACCGCGATGCTCGGCACCCTCGACGAACTGGGGGCGGTCGGCGAGATCGGGGGCCGCTTCTTCCGAGAGGACGGAACACCCGCCCACCTCGAGCTCGAAACCCGCACGATGTCGACGCCGCTGTCCGATATCGCCGCGTGCCCCGCAACAATTCTCGTCGCCGGTGGCGCATCGAAACACAGGGCCGTTCACGGAGCTCTCCGCGGAGGGTATGCCCGCATGCTCGTGTGCGACATCGACTGCGCACAATGGCTTCTCGATCAGTCACCCACCCAACCGCACGACTCGGACAGGACCCCACCGAAATGAGGTAGATGGCCGTGCAACCGCCCGGAAGTAATACCCGCGCACTTGGTTTCACCAGAAAGCTGGTGGCCGGAGCCGGAGCTCTGTGCCTGGCGCTCACAGGCTGCGCCGGTGCCGGTTCGATCGGCGCATCCGACCGGACCGTCACCATCGCGATGGTGTCGAATTCCCAGATGACGGACGCTCGCGCACTCTCGTCACAATTCGAGGCCGAGAATCCCGACATCGATCTGCGCTTCGTCACCCTCTCGGAGAACGAGGCCCGCGCGAAGATCACCGCATCCACAGCAATGGGCGGCGGGGAATTCGACGTGGTGATGATCAGCAACTACGAAACACCGCAATGGGCGGAGTACGGGTGGCTGACCAACCTCGGCCCCTTCATCGAGGCCACCGAAGGATACGACCAGAACGACTTCATTCCGTCGCTGCGCGAGTCCCTTTCGTACGAAGGCGACATGTACTCGGTTCCGTTCTACGGTGAATCGTCGTTCTTGATGTACCGCAGGGACCTGTTCGAGGAAGCGGGCATCACCCTGTCCGATCCGCCGACGTGGACCGAGGTCGCCGACGCTGCCGCGCAACTCGACGGCCCCGATATCAACGGGATCTGCCTGCGCGGCAAGCCGGGTTGGGGTGAGCTACTGGCGCCGCTCGACACCGTGATCAACACGTTCGGCGGGCGCTGGTTCGACGAGGACTGGAACGCCCAACTCGATTCACCCGAGGTGCAACGCGCCGTCGAGTTCTACGTCGACCTCGTGCGCTCCCACGGTCAACCCGGAGCCTCCACCAGCGGGTTCACCGAATGCGCCACGCAACTCGCGCAGGGCCGCGTAGCGATGTGGTACGACTCGACCTCCGCGGTCTCGACCCTCGAAGATCCCTCGTCGAGCAACGTCGTCGGCAAGATCGGATACGCACCCGCACCCGTCATGGAGAAGGACCCCTCCGGATGGCTCTACACCTGGGCACTCGGGATCCCGACGAGCAGCGAGAATACCGAGGACGCCTGGAAATTCATCTCGTGGATGACCGACCAGAACTACATGCGCCTCGTCGGTGAAGAACTCGGGTGGGAGCGAGTTCCCCCCGGTAGCAGGCTCTCGACCTACGAGATCCCCGAGTACGAGGAGGCAGCCCGGGCGTACGGACCCATCACCCTCGAATCCATCGAGGGAGCCGACCAATCGAACCCCACGGTCGATCCGGTCCCCTACACCGGCATCCAGTTCTTGGCGATACCCGAATTCCAGGACCTCGGCACCCGGGTGAGCCAGCAGATCAGCGCCGCCATCGCCGGCCGTCAGACGGTCGCCGAAGCGCTCGATCAAGCCCAGAAGTACGCCGAAGCCGTCGGCGCAACGTACCGGGAGGAATCGCAGTGACTGCCCTCGAGATGCCTCGACAGACCCCGGATATGACCGAACGCATCCGCCGCGTCAAGGCAGCGAAGAACGAGAAGGTCTCTCGCGCCGAAGGCTGGCGGCTGCGCGGTCCACTACTGCCCGCCCTGATCTTCATGATCGTGGTGACGCAGATACCGTTCCTGTTCACCCTCTTCTATTCCACCCAGTCCTGGAACCTCGTCAACCCGGGCTCCCGCCGATTCGTCGGTCTCCAGAACTACGTGGACGTCTTCCAGGACAGTCAGTTCTGGCAGGTCGCGCTCAATACGGTGATCCTCATCGTCGGAACCGTACTGATCTCCGTGATACTCGGCCTGCTCCTCGCGCTGTTGCTCGACCGGGCATTCCTCGGTCGCGGCATCGTCCGCACCCTGCTGATCACACCGTTCCTGGTCACCCCCGTCGCCGCAGCGTTGGTGTGGAAGACCTCGATGTTCGACCCCATCTTCGGCATCGTGAACTGGGTGCTGTCGCCGTTCGGCGTCGGTGATGTCGACTGGATCAGCCGGTACCCGCTGCCCACCGTGATGGTCGCACTGATCTGGCAGTGGACACCGTTCATGATGCTGCTGATCCTCGCCGGGCTTCAGTCGATGCCCCGCGACATCCTCGAGGCAGGACGAGTCGACGGCGCGAGCGGATTCTCACTGTTCCGTGAGCTGACACTGCCGCACCTGCGCAGGTTCATCGAACTCGGCACGGTGCTCGGCGCCATCTACCTCATCAACACCTTCGACGCGATCTACATGATGACGCAGGGTGGGCCCGGGACAGCGAGCGCGAACCTGCCGTTCTACATCTACCAGCGCGCATTCCTCGGCTTCGACATCGGCCAAGCCGCGGCGATGGGTGTGGTCGTCGTGATCGCCACGATCGTCATCGCGACCTTCGCGCTACGCCTGATCTTCAAGTCGTTCACCGGTAAGGAGGAAGCGGCATGAGCACCACAGCTGCGGGTCCGCAGACATCGGACACCACGCTGCCGACCGGGGAGGCCACACGGACGGTCCGCAAACGTAAGCACCGCAAGATGAACCCGTGGGGCGTCATCGCCTGGATCGCTGGCATCGGGTTCTTCTTCCCGGTGTTCTGGATGGTGCTCACCGCCTTCAAGCAGGAGTCGGACGCATACTCCGATCCACCGAAGTTCTTCTTCACACCCACCCTCGACCAGTTCCGGTCGGTCTTCGAGACCGGTGCGAGCACGGCACTGCTCAATTCGGCGTTCGCGACCATCGTCTCGACCGTCTTCGTGCTGTTGCTCGGTGTTCCCGCGGCTTTCGCGTTGTCGCTGCGACCGGTACGCAAGACCCAGGACGCACTGTTCTTCTTCATCAGTACGAAGATGCTGCCGATCGTCGCTGCAATCATTCCCCTGTACGTGATCGTGGCCAATATCGGCATGCTCGACAACATCTGGGCGCTGATCATCCTGTATACCGCGATGAACCTGCCCATCGCCGTGTGGATGATGCGATCGTTCTTCCTCGAGGTTCCGAGTGAACTCCTCGAAGCCGCCAGCATGGACGGCGCGAGTCTGTGGACCTCCGTACGCGAGGTCATCCTCCCGCTGGTCTCCCCCGGCATCGCCGCGACCGCACTCATCTGCGTGATCTTCTCGTGGAACGAGTTCTTCTTCGCCGTCAACCTCACTGCTGTACAAGCGCAGACGATTCCGGTGTTCATGGTCGGCTTCATCACCGGCGAGGGCCTGTACTGGGCACAGTTGTCGGCCGCTGCGACCATGGCGGCGCTGCCCGTCGTCCTCGCCGGGTGGGTCGCACAGAACAAGCTGGTGCGCGGTCTGTCGTTCGGCGCCATCAAGTAATCCGATATTCCCTCGAACTACCGCTGATACGAAGGGTTTCCATCATGGCCGAGATCACCTACCGGAACGCCTCGTGCATCTACGAGAGCTCCGATTCGCTTGCCGTCGACTCGCTCAGCCTCGACATCGAGGACGGTGAATTCGTCGTCCTCGTCGGCCCCTCCGGGTCGGGCAAGAGCACGGCGCTGCGCATGCTCGCGGGGCTCGAGGACATCGACGAGGGCTCGATCTCCATCGGCGGCGTCGACATGACGGGCGTGCCGTCGAAAGACCGCGACATCGCTATGGTGTTCCAAAATTATGCGCTGTACCCGAACAAGACCGTCGCCGAGAACATGGGCTTCGCACTCAAGATGCGCGGGATCGGCGCCGAGGAGCGTCGACGGAAGGTCGAGGAGGCCGCCAAGGTTCTCGACCTCACCGAATACCTCGACCGCAAGCCCGCCAAGTTGTCCGGCGGTCAGCGCCAGCGTGTCGCGATGGGACGTGCGATCGTCCGTGAACCGCAGGTGTTCTGCATGGACGAACCGCTCTCGAACCTCGATGCGAAGTTGCGTGTGCAGACCCGCACACAGATCGCCGCACTCCAGCGCCGTCTCGGCACCACAACCGTGTACGTCACCCACGACCAGGTCGAGGCAATGACCATGGGCGACCGCGTCGCCGTCCTGAAGCGGGGGCAACTGCAGCAGTTCTCGTCGCCGACAGAACTGTACGACCGACCCGCAAATGCGTTCGTGGCCGGTTTCATCGGCTCCCCCGCGATGAACCTGCTGCCCGCGACCGTCACCGATGACGGAGTCCTCATCGGCGACACCGTGATCGCGGTCGAGCGGGAGCGCATCAGCAGTCTGCACTCGGCGGGCATCACGTCGGTGACGGCCGGAATCCGTCCCGAGCAGTTCGAACTCACCGAGGGTGAGGGCGTGGAAGCCGTCGTCGAACTCGTGGAGGAGCTCGGCAGCGAATCGTATGTGCACACGCGGGTGCCCGGTAGCGGACACCAGATCGTCGCGCGGTCTCTGACCCGCACTCCGGCCCGATTGGCCGACACGATCCACCTGCGCAAACGCGAGGGCACCGTGCACCTGTTCCACCCCGAGACCGGGGAGCGGGTGGGCGATTGACCGGATCCGGCGAGCCCACCGCGTAGAATTCGAACCGTTCCGGTGACCAGGTGCGATGGGAGTCCGGATGGACGCTACCGGCGCGCTCGAACTCGCGGACGACGCATTCCGGAACAGGGCGTGGACTTCCGCAGCCGACCGATTCCGGGTGGTCGACGAACTCCGTCCGCTCGCCGCGGCGGATCTCGATCGCGCCGCACAATGCGCGTACCTGATCGGCAACGACGGCGAGTGCATCCGGTTGCTCGAACGCGCCGTCGCCGCCCACCTCGAGGACGGGCGGTCCGCGAGTGCGGGTCAAAGCACTTTCTGGCTGGCCTACATCCTGTCGAGCCTCGGAGACGCGGCACGAGCCGGCGGTTGGCTCGCGCGCGCCGACCGTGTCCTCGCCGAGGAAAACCCCACGGACGCCATCCGTGCGGTACGAGCGCTACTCACGGTGCCGCCCGCGATCGGGATGCTGCTCGGTGGTGACCCCGCCGCCGCGCTGCCCACCCTCACGGGCGCGCGCGAGGTCGGTCTGGAGTGCGGTCACCGCGACCTCGTGGCGCTCAGTGGTGTCGGCGTCGGGCAGGCACGGATGCTGCTGGGCGACACCCACGCGGGCCTCGCGGTGCTCGACGAGACGATGGTTGCGGTCACCACCGGCGAGGTCTCCCCCATCGCCACCGGGATCCTGTACTGCGCAATGATCATCACCTGTCATGAGACCTACCAGCTCCGACGCGCCACCGAATGGACACGCGCTCTGGGTGACTGGTGCGACACACAGCCCGATCTCGTGCCGTTCCGCGGCCAATGTCTCGTGCACCGCGCCGAGATGCTGCACCTGCACGGTGCGTGGCGGGAGGCGATGGAGCAGGTTCGCCTCGCATGCCACGGACTGTCGGAGCCGAGGGCCGATCCCGCGATCGGCATGGCCCACTACGAACTCGCCGAACTGCATCGCGTTCGCGGTGAGTTCTCGGCCGCAGACGCCGCGTACCGTCGCGCGGCGCTTGCGGGACACGAGGTCCAGCCGGGTCTGGCTCGGCTGCGGCTTGCACAGGGCGACCTCGACAGTGCTCGCGCGGGAATCGATCGCGCGTTGACCGAGTCGACGTCCCTCTACCACCCGCGAATGCTCGAGGCGGCCGCCGATGTGGCGCTCGCGGAGGGCAATGTCGTGAGCGCACGTCAATTCGCTGAAGAACTGGAAGCGGTAGCATCCCAAGCCGAGTCGACGGCGCTCACCGCAATGGCAGCGCACACGTTCGGTGCCGTGCTGCTCGCGGAAGGTGATCCCCGGCGGGCGCTCGACCGGCTCCGCATCGCGTGGCGACTGTGGCAAGACCTCGACGCGCCCTACGCATGCGCGTATGTCCGTGTACTGCAGGGACGCTGCTGCGACGCGCTCGGCGACCACGACAGCGCGGTGATGGAGTTCGAGTCGGCTGCCACGGCATTCCGAGAACTCGGGGCTGCCCCGGATCTGCAGCAGCTCCAACGCTACGATCCGCGCCCGTCGATTCCTGCAGGCCTGACCGCACGCGAGATGGAGGTGCTGCGGGTGGTTGCGGCGGGCAGCACCAATCGCGAAATCGCCGTGGCGCTGGTCCTCAGTGAGAAGACAGTGGCCCGTCACCTGAGCAACATTTTCACCAAGCTCGGTGTCTCGTCGCGTTCGGCCGCCACCGCGTATGCGTACGAGCACCACATCGTCTGACGGACATACACAGAATTACCCATGCCAGCGGGTAGCGAACATCTGCACATATCACCCGATGCAACGACGACCCACCCACTCATACGGTCGAGATATGACTACTACACCGCTCCCACCCACAGGTGCACTCCCCCGGACCGAGACCCTCGACACCGTGGTCGTCGGGGCAGGACAGGCCGGCCTGTCCACCGGATATCACCTCTCCCGCACCGGCCGACGATTCGTGATCCTCGACGCGAACCCCCGGCTCGGCGACAACTGGCGTTGCCATTGGGACTCGCTACGGCTGTACAGCCCGGCAGGCCTGGACGGTCTACCCGGCATGAAGTTCCCCGCGAGACCCGAATCGTTCCCCGGCAAGGATCAGGTGGCGAACTATCTCGAAACCTACGCCGAGACATTCGGCCTGCCGGTGCGCACCTCCACTCGGGTGCACCGCGTGACACGCTCGGGCGACGAGTTTCTCGTCGACTGCGGCACAGTGCGGTTCGTCGCCCGCAACGTCGTGGTCGCCACGGGCACCTTCGGCCGGAATCCGGCCGTTCCCGAGTTCGCGCACGAACTCGATCCCTCGATCCTCCAGTTGCACTCGAGCGAATACCGAAACCCGCAGCAACTGCAGGACGGGCCCGTCCTCGTCGTGGGCGCCTCACATTCGGGCTGCGACCTCGCGTTCGAAGTCGCCGGCGCCCATCCGACGATCCTGTGCGGGCGCGACACCGGGCAGATTCCGGTGCCGCTCGAGACCCGTCGGATGCGGATGCTCTTCCCCGCCCTGTGGTTCGTGTGGGGTCACGTCATGTCGCTGCGCACACCGATCGGCCGGAAGCTGCGGGAACACGAACGTCACCATGGCGCTCCGGCACTGCGCGTCAAGCGCAAGGACCTCGCCGCAGCCGGAGTCGACCGGGTCACCGACCGTATGACCGGCGTTCAGGAGCGACGGGCAGTCCTCGGTGACGGCCGCGTTGTCGACGCGACAAACATCCTGTGGTGCACGGGGTTCCGTCAGGACTACAGCTGGATCGACCTCCCGGTCGTCGGCGACGACGGCTGGCCCCTCGAACAGCGCGGAGTGGTCGAGGATGTGCCCGGCCTGTATTTCACGGGCTTGGCGTTCCAGTCGTCGTTCCGGTCCATGCTGGTCGGGGGTGCGGGCGCAGATGCGCAGTTCGTCGTCGAGCATCTGGTGGCACACCGACCGGAGACGGTCGCTATGCTCCCGGGATGATCAGTCGGCGCACCACCGCATCGTTCATCACACTCGCCGCAGCGCTCGTCACCGTCACGGCCTGCGGCAACACGGTTTCCGGGGAGGCCACCGCCGCCGACCCGATCACATCCGCAGCCCAGACCACGTCGGCCGCACCGACGACCACGACAACGACCACCACCACGAAGGCACCGGTTCAGGTCGATCCCGCCGAGTATGCGGGCTCGCAGCCCGGCGTGTACTACTTCATCTCCGAGAGCGGGAAGTTCGAGTGCGCGATCCTCACTCACACCGACCCGGTCGCGGGCTGTCAGGGCACCATGCCGTCGAGTGCACCCCGCGTTCCGGGCAGCGGAGCCGCGGATGTGACCGTGCCCGCGAACGTCGTGATCGTGGAATCGTCCGGAGAGGGGCAGTTCAGCAACATCGGCGATATCGCGTTCATGGACCCGAATCGCACCGCACAGGTCCTCCCGTACGGGGAAGCGTTGAAGGTGAGCGTGTTCACCTGCACGATCGACGAAAGCGTCGGTGTCACGTGTGAGTCGGATGCCCACGGATTCACCGTGTCCGCCGATGACTACGAATTGTGGTGAATCAGAATTGGTGAATCACCCAGGTTGTGGTGGGTGGAGTCAGAATCCCGCAAGGTCCACCCGCGACACCGGCAGCATGAAGTTGCCTGCGGGGGTCCGTACCCACCAGGCTCCGGTCGCGCGATGTTCGGCACGCGTGGTGTACCGGTAGTGGAACACCCGAGCACGCACCAGAGCAGGTGGTGCATCGGGAAACGGGTTGTGGCGCAATAACCGCAGGGTGTCGGGGTCGTTGTCGAGAAGACGCGCCGCGAACCGCGGGAACCAGCCGACGGCGTAGTCCCGAGAGATCGCGGCGAACCACATCAGCCAATCGAGCCGGCGGTGGTAGGGCGCGCATTGGCGGGGCCGGCGGAACACGTCACCGGGCTTGCCCTTGAATTCGTACTCGAGCCACTCTGTCGCCGGGGTGACCACGGCATCGGTGGTGCCCTCGACGATCACTTCTTTGCGGGCGCGGGTGATGCTGCCGAAGGCGCCGTAGGTGTTGACGAAATGCCACGGGTTGTACGACGCGTTCATCGCCTGTCGCTTCGACACCAGGTTCCGCACGGGCCGATAGCTGAGAAAGGCAACCACGGCGGTCAGCGCAAGAACCGCCGCGGTGAACGGTTCGGGGGTGAAAGCGAAATCGGGGTTCGGGGTGATGAGAGCGGCGTAGAAACTGTCGGGTAGCACGGAGAGTGCCAATACGATGGTGACCCAGTTCAACCACGCGAAATTGCCGCTGAGAACGAGCCACAGCTGGGTCACGATCATGATCCCGGCGGCGATTCCCGCACCCGGCTGCGGTAAGAACAATGCGAACGGGATCACGAGTTGTGTGAGGTGGTTGCCTGCCACCTCCACTCTGTGCAGCGGGCGCGGCAGATGATGGAACCATCGGCTGAGCGGCCCGGGCATCGGCTGGGTCTCATGGTGGTAGTACAAGCACGTCAGGTCGCGCCAGCAACGGTCGCCGCGCCATTTGATCAACCCCGCGCCGAATTCGACGCGGAACAACAACCACCGCAGCATGAGCAACACCACGAACTGCGGCGCGGTGTCCGCGTTGCCGAGGAAGATCGCGAGTACGCCGGCTTCCAGCAGCAGCGATTCCCATCCGAACGAATACCAGACCTGTCCCACATTGACGATCGACAGGTACAGCACCCACAGTGCGAACCACACGAGCATGCAGGCGATCAACGGTAGGCGCTCGGTGACTCCGACGAGGGTGAGCGCCGCCAGGATCGCACCGATCGTTGCCACTGTCGCGAAGATGCGGTCGGTGAACCGCCAGTGGAACAGGCTCGGCGACGAACGAAACGGGTGGTCCCGCACGAACTCGGGCACCGGCAGCATTCCTCGTTCGCCGATCAGTGCACGGAACTGCAGCAATGCCGCAAGGAACGCCACCAGGTACAGCGCGGCTATCCCCCGGGTGACCAGCAGCCGCCCGATCACATACCCGTCCGCGTCCAGCCAGTTCATCGTCGTCACTCCTCGCCGGCAATTCGCCGCGCGAAGTCTCACTCCAGAGTGACACGTCGGTGAGTCTTCCGTGGAATCAGACGCGGATCTCGCGACGCAGCCCGCTGGCCCGCAGCACCTGACGCTCCACGCCCGCGCGCACTGCCGCTTCCGTCCCGACGATCCGCACCTTGGCCCGCGCGCGCGTGATCGCGGTGTACAACAGTTCGCGGGTGAGCAGCGACGATCGTTCGTCCGGCAGAATCACCGACACGGTGCCGTACTGGCTGCCCTGGCTTCGGTGGATCGTCATCGCGTACACGGTCTGTACCGCCGACAGTTGGCTCGGATGGAGCACGAACGGTTGCTCGCCGCGCGCGAAAGCGGCGACGAGTTCGCCGTCGGCGCGGCGCACGACGACACCGGTGTCGCCGTTGTAGATGCGCGCTTCGTGATCGTTGGCCGTGACGAGCAGCGGCTGTCCGGGATACCACCGTTCGGGGTCGAGCCGGCGGCCCGTCGACGCGCCGATCCATTCCGTGGCCTGCCGCGCCCACCGCTGCACCCCGTACGGACCGTCGCGGTGTGCGCACAGCAAACGGTGGGTTTCGAACCGTTCGAGGACTTCGTGGATGTCGCCGGTCAGCGCGGCCGCGGTGACCTCCTGGGCCGAGCTCACCACGTCGCGCCGCAGCGACTCGACGTCGTCGGGACGGTGGAACGCGATCTCCGGTGATCCGCTGTGCAGGATCTCCATGACCTTGTCGCCGTCGCCGTCGCGCACTGCAACGGCCAGGCGCGCGATCTCACCACCGAATCGGCGGCCGCGGCTCAATCGCACGATCCCGCCCCGCACCCGGTCGTGTTCGCGGGCGCTGAAGGCGGCCTCGGCAGGATCGTCGGACGCTTCGAGGTCGCGTGCGGCGGCGCGGGTGAACACCGGGTTCACGTCGCCGGTGACAGGTCGTGCGATGAGGTCGGCGAGCACAGCACCGGCATCGACGGAGGCGAGTTGGTCGGGGTCGCCGACCAGGACGAGGCGTGTGTCGGGGCGGACGGCTTCGAGGAGCCGGCACATCATCGTCAGCGACACCATCGAGGTCTCGTCGACGACGATGACGTCGTACGGCAGGTGGTTGTCGGCGTGGTACCGGAAGCGGGTGCGTCCGCGTTGCCAACCCAGCATGCGGTGCAGTGTCATGGCAGTGAGCCCCGCAGGCAGCGGCAACACCGACTCCTGTTCGCGCACGGATTCCTGTAGCCGCGCCGCGGCCTTACCGGTGGGCGCGGCGAGTCCGATGCGCAGATCGGGGCCTTCCAGCGTCTCGAGCAGCGCGAGGATCCGCGCGACGGTATGTGTCTTTCCGGTTCCCGGACCGCCCGCGATGACGGTGGTGCGGTGCGTGGCCGCGAGCGCAGCCGCGACACGTTGACGATCGGGCGCAGGCGACGGCTTCGTACGGTCGGTCTGGTCACGGAACAACCCGTCGAGTGCGACGGAAAGCCGGGTGTCGTCGACCGTGGGGAAGCCGTCGCCGCGTGCTGCTAGGACGGCACGGATCGTCTGTTCCTGGCGGAAGTAGCGGTCGAGATACAGTAGCGGCCCTTCGTCGGTATCGACGAGGCGCAACGGCCGCAACGACCCGTGGTCACCTCCGATCACGAGCGGACTGCGCTGCAGGGCGCCCAGGACCTCATCGTCGTGTGGCCACGGCAACGACTCCGGATCGACCACAGGGTTGCCGTCCTCGTCCTCTTCGACGGTGACGTCGCGCAGCCTCGTCAGGTCGAGACATACCGAGCCGGAGCGCACGGCACGCACGGCGAGGGCGGTGGCCAAGTGCACGTCGGTGTTCGGTTCGCCGCCGAGGTGCGCGAGCCTGAGTGCGACGTGGACGTCGGCGGCAGCGAGCACCCCGGCCTCGTTGAACTCGCGCAGTACACCTTTACCTCGCTGCGCAATTCGGGCTTCGATCACGGTAGGGGCCTTCCGGCGAGCAGATCCGACAGGTCGGTGACGAGTGCGGCGGGCGGCGTCCAGTCGAACACACCGCTACCGGGCGGGCTGTCCGGTCCGGCCATGCCGCGCACGAACAGGTACTGCGAGCCACCGAGATGCGCCTGCGGATCGTATCCGGGCAGGCGCCACCTCAGGTACCGGTGCAGTGCAACCGAGTACAGCAATGCCTGCATCGGATAGTGGGATCGGATCATCTCCGCCGCCATCGCGTCGCGGGTGTAGTGGCCCGTCGTCAGCTCCCCGGGAGCGAGCCGGTTGGTCTTGTAGTCGACGACGACGAACTGTGGCCCGTCGATGCGCAGCACGGCGTCGATGCTGCCCGTGAGATATCCGCGCAGCGGCACAGGCTCGAGGGTGCGCACGTGATCGGTGTACTCGAACAGCGGATCGTCGGGGGTGAGGTGGCGACGCAGCAGCTCGGCGACCTGGCCCAGAGTGACGGTGACGGCAGCGGGATCGTCACCACCCGCGAGCGGCAGCTCGAAGTCGAGTTCGGCGAGCCTGTCGTTCGATGTGAACTCGGCGAGCGTGCGCCCGAGCGGACCGAGCCGGGTGTAGAGGACGGGCAGCAGGGCTTGCGCGAGCTCGTCGGGATCGATGTCGGACAGTCGCTGCGCCACCACGTCGTGGCAGCACGCGGTGAGCTCGGCGTCGAGGTCGGCAGCGGAGGTGTCGACGATCTCGAACACCGCGTGGACGAGCGTCCCGAAGACCGTGCCGCCGGGCAGGTGGTTCATGGTCGACGGGATCCCCTCCACCGAGGGATCGGATGTTGCCAACGGGGGTTCTTCCGGCTCGTCATCCTTCTCCGGCTCCTCGATCTCGCTGCCGACGCCGACGCCGTCGTGCGCGGACGCGGTGAGCGCCGAATACGAGGTGCGCCGCCACGTGCTGTCGAGCTCCCGGGTGAACTGTGCAGCAACCAGCGATGTTTCGTCCTGCTGCGGCTTCGACCAGGCGATCTCCCCCTTCCCGACGACTCCCGTGGCTTCCACCGAGATCAGTCCGCCGGAGGCCTTCGCCCAGGACGCGAATTGCTCGGCCATCGCCGGGTCGGCGGGAATGCCCGCTGCGGGCGCCACCTCGGAGCTACCGGGGTGGCGCGCGAACAACACCCGGTGCAGCGGTGAGCGGGCCGTCCCGTAGGACGGTGCCCACCACAGGGTCAGCTGACAGCAGGCGCGGGTCAGCGCCACGTACAGCAGGCGCAGTTCCTCACCGGCCTCCTCCGCCTCGTGGGAGCGTCGCCGCTCGCCGTAGCCCGGGCTGCCCTCACCACCGACGTCGAGGATGCGGCGGCCACCGTCGTGCAGCAGCAGGGTGTCGGGGTTCGGGTTCTTCGCGGCATCCCACGCGTACGGCACATAGACGACCGGGAATTCGAGTCCTTTACTGCCGTGCACCGTGAGGATCTGTACGGCAGCGGCGTCACTGTCGAGGCGACGACTGCGGTCGGAGCTGCCGCGTTTCGGATCGTTCATCCGATCCTCGAACCATCGCGTCAGCACCCCCATTCCGAACGAGTCCGTGGTGGCCGCGTCGTCGAGCAATTCCGCAATATGCCGCAGGTCGGTCAGTTGCCGCTCCCCCGACGACGTTCGCAGCAGGCGTGCTTCGAGTTCGCTCACGGTGGCGAGACGCTCGAACAAGGCCGCGAATCCGGACTGGGCAAACACCATCGCAAGGTCGCGGAGCAGCCCGCCGACCTGCGCGACCAGTTCGTCGCCGCGCGCCATGAGGTCGTCGGCGGTGTATCCGAGTAGCGGGGTCAGCGCGGCGAGACGCACCCGATCGGCGCGGTGCGGTTGCTCGAGCGCCTGGAGGGTCCACAGCCACTGCTGTGCGGCTGGTGTCGTGAACACGCTCGTCCCGCCGGCGAGGACGCACGGCACACCTGTCCGTTGCAGCTCTTCGTACACGAGCGACACCTGGGCGTGCGTCCGGACGAGGATCGCGATGTGGCCGGGCTCCACAGGCTCGGGGCGTCCGCCTCGTTCGATGGTGGCGTCGCTGTCGAGGAGCGCGACCACCTCTGCCGCGACGTCGCGGGCGACGTTGCCGCGCAGTGGCCCGACAGTCGGGTAACCCGACTTGCCGAGTGGTCCGGCACCGGCGCGCGGCAGGTGACGCAGACGCAGTGGAGGCATCCCGGCAAGACGCGTCCCGTCGCGGGCGGCATCGACCCGGTGCACGGCGATCCTCGGATCACCCAGTGCTGCACCTCCGTACACGTGATCGAGCGCGCTGATCAAGTCTGCATCGCTGCGCCAGTTGGTGGTGAGCTCCCGGTGCGCATCGGAGGTGTTCACTGCATCGAGGTAGCTCAGCACTTCGGCGCCTCGGAAGGCGTAGATCGCCTGCTTCGGATCGCCGACCAGCACCAGTGTGCTGTGGCCGTGGAACGCCCGATGGAGGATCTCCCATTGCTTGGGGTCGGTGTCCTGGAATTCGTCGACGAGGACGACCCCGTACCGCGCACGGATCCGGCGGCATGCGGCAGCGCCGTGCTCGGGATCGCTCAGCACACGGTGCAGCAACGCGAGCTGGTCGTCGAAGTCGCGCAGTCCCGTTGCTCGCTTCCGGCGTTCGACCTCGGTACGCACCTGCTGCGCGAACTCGACGCGCTCCCCCGCCGGTGTTCCCTCGGCGCCTTCGGGAGCGAGCGCCGCCTGCTGATCGAAGATCGCCGCACGGGCGGCGACCGTGGCCTCCCCGTAGGTGATGGGCGGTTCGCTGCGCCCGTACCGACGCAGATAGGTGTCTGCGATGACCTCGACCGTGAGGTCGTCGACGTCCTCGACCACTGTGACGTGAGGTTCACGCTCGCCGGCGATGCCGAGTTCGTCGAGCATTCGCTGGCAGAAGCCGTGTGTCGTGGCGATGGTTGCGGCGTCGAAATCGGACAGGGCCTGCCGCAGGCGGGTGCGTCGGTTGCCGACGTCGTGGGCAGCCAGGTACCGGATCAGCTCGTCACTGCAGGCCGCGGCGGATTCCGGATCGGCGAGGGCATCGACGACCTCCGCGAACCGAGCGCGGGTACGTTCCCGGAGTTCCTGGGTGGCTGCCCGGCTGAACGTGACGAGCAGTAGTTCCGACAGGTCGGTGATGCCTTCAGCGACGTAACGGGTCGCGAGGCCCACGATCGCGTAGGTCTTGCCGGTCCCGGCCGACGCCTCGAGCACCGTCGTGCCCTTCGGGAGCGCTCCCAGAAGGTCGAAACCTGTTGTGGTCGATGCAGTCACCACTTCACTCCCCGTCACGGACGCCCCTGCGTTTCCGCTGCCAGCAATGGTTCCCACAACCGGCGTGACAGCACACCGAACCGGGTGGGGTCGTCGAACCAGGCGCGTTCGTCGGCGAGTGGCTCGCCTGCGACGAGATCGCCGATGCCGACGCCGCTGCCGAACAGGTACTGCACGTGCCGGTCCTTTCCGTCGCCGAATTTTCCTCCGAACTCGTTTCCTGCGGAGTCGAGTGCCATGTCGATGGAGCCGCCGCGGACGCGCTGTTCTGCATATGCCGCGGACGCCCCCGTCGTCATGGGCAGGACCGCGCCCAGGCCGCGGTCGCGCAGATCGACGAGTTGCAGGAGCAGTTCGTGGGGGCTGTCGGGCGCGATCATCGTCGAACGCCACGCTGGCATCCGCCCGCGACCGCGACCGGTGGTCACGGCCTGCCACCTCCCGTCGTGACCGGACGCGGCGACCGCGAGGAGATGCACCCATGCCGTGATCCGGTGTTTGGCAGACAACTTCGAAAAGACGCTGCGCGCGATCACATTGCCGTGGACTCCGCCGACCGTGCCGGTGAGCCGACGCCCGTCCCCGAGATCGACCATGGTGTCGATGGTGGTGGACCGGCCGCTGTGCACGGGCGCGCATGCTGAAACGAGACTTTCCACCGCATGGGTGACGTCGTCGAGTGCGCTTTCACCGAGCGCATACGGCGGGAGCGTCCCGCGGCGCCACTCCGCGGCCCGGAAATCGGCTGCGGAGACACCGGAGAGGCGGTATTCGAGCATCCGGTCGCCGAGGTTCCAGCGGGCCAGCGGGTCGAGATCGATGTCGAGCGCGTCGGTGGTGCCGTCGTCGAGTTCGGGAATCCGGATGCCGAGCCGTTGCCGCAGGAAGCCCTGGGCGGGATGCACGAGGTATGCGACGAGGTCGGTGAGGTCGATATCGACCTGCTTCTCGGGTGGGGTCAGGAGTAGATGCGCGAGCACCGCGGGCGCGTCCCCTGAGGCAGGATTCTGTGCCGCGCGAGCACCGGCGAGCGCTGTCTCGTCGAAACTGAACGGCGCGTCGGGCAGGAAGTTCCGGGCGTCGAACGGCTGCAGTGGATGGTGGCGGACCGCCGGATTCACGTCGCCGTCCTCAACGCCGATCATCGTGGCCACCACGTCGCGCACTTCACTGAGCGGAATCGCCGGCGGCCGCGCCGCACCGGTGACCGGATCGGCGCCGGTGTAGAACAGCAGCACCTTCTCTCCCGCCGACATGATCGCGTCGAGCAACAACTGCCGATCTTCGCTTCGAGGGTCGCGTTCGCCGACGCGGGGGTTCTGGGTGAGCACGTCGTCGCCGTCGATGTGGGCGCTGCGGGGGAAGACGTCGTCGTCGAGTCCGAGGAGAATCACCACCCGATGCGGTACCGAGCGCATCGGCACCATGGTGCAGACCGTGAGCTCACCGGTGCGGAAGTTCGCCCGGGTAGGGCGGCCCGCCAATTGTCCGGCGAGCATCGCCCGCACGTCGGCCAGTCGTAGCTCTGCGTCTCCGCTGTGTTCGACAGCGGCACCGATTTCACGATGCGCTTGCGCGCGCTGCCATGCGTCGGCGGCGGGAACATCCACGAGCAGGTCGAGCGCGAGGGTGAGCGCCTCCGCCCACTGCTCCGCGGCCTGGGGCCGGCGCAGAACCCACAGCGCTTTGTCGAGCCGATCGATGTACTCGGCGAATCGCCCGGCGAGGTCGATGTCGTTGCTCTCGACGTCGTCGAGCGGCATTGCCAGAGCGAGCCATTCGCTGTCTGCACCGTCGGCGGTCACTCCGAGCAGCACCCGGTCGAGTGCGGTGCCGAAGGTGTTCTGGGGGAAGTCGGCGAGTCCGAACGCACTGCGTTGTCGCTTGCCCAGGCCCCAGCGGGCACCCGATTCGGCGGTCCATTCCTGCAGCCGCTCGAGATCGTCGTCGTCGAACGAGAACATCCGCCGGACCGGTGCCGACGCCGCGAGGTCGAGTGCGTCGCTCGCGGTGACACGCGCATCGGCGAGGCCGAGCAGCGCCGCCACCACGGACAGCACCGGGTTGGTGCGGCGAAGTCCGCGGTCGGCGAGGCGGACCCGGAGGCGGTGCCCCGGGTGCCCGCCGATGTCCTGGCCGAACGACGCCGCGACGAGAGGAGCGTAGGTGTCGACGTCGGGGCACATGACGATGACGTCGCGAGGCTCGAGCGTCGGGTCGTCCTCGAACAGGTGAAGGAGGCATTCGCGCAGCACCTCGACCTGACGGGTCGGGCCGTGGCACGCGTGGATCTGCACGGTGCCGTCGGCCTGTGAACCCCCCTTCGTTCGCCCCTCGGCAGGCGCCGTCTCCGGCGTGCGGTCGGCACGAACGTCGGCCTGGAGTCTGCCGAGCAGTGTGTCGGGTGGAGCGGGCACGTCGTGCTGTTCCTCGACTGCATCGAGCTCGGACAGCCTGCCCTGCAGTTCACGGACGTCGCGGGCCAGCGCAGCGAGAAGGGGATGCCCGACGAGGTCGACGCTGCGATCGTCTGCTCGCCGCAGTACCGGCTCGCGGCCTGCGAGGTTCGCCCACATCTGCGGGCTCGCGTGGGGCAGCCACAGGTGGACGTCTCGGCGGATGCCCAGCGCGGCCAGCACCTCGAGTTGGACCCGATTGAGGCGTGTCGGGCCGAACAGCGACAGCCGATCGGGCAGGTCGACGATGTCGGGCTCTACTCGCAGTCGCTCGCACATCTCGTCGAGCCGCTGTGCGGGGCTGTCGACCCCGACACGGTCGCGAAGGCGGCGCCACAGTTCGGCCTGCCACTGCAGGTGTTCGTCGAGCGGAGCTCCGGTGCCGTCGGTGTCGTGCCCGGCGGCCCAGTCGGTGAGCATGTGTGGCCGTTGCTGCCCGTAGCTGCGCAGCAGGTCGCGGAGATGTTCGGCGGTGGCATAGCGACGACCCGCCCGGTGATCGTCGGTGCCGTGGCCGAGATGCCGCGTCAGCGTCGCACACCACGGTTGCCCGAGGCTCTCGTCGATGACGTCGAGCAGTGCCCACAGCACGCGCGACGGATGCCAGGGATCATCGTCGGCGGTGGTGCCTGCGGCAACGGACAATGCCTCGTCGACGAGGCGGCCCGGCGAGGGGAAGGCAATGTTCGCTGCGACCCCGTCGCCCGCGACAGCACCGAGCACCGTCGACAACCGCTGGGTGAGCCACCGCTCGATACCGCGAGCCGGTACCGCGACGACCTCGCGGGCGAACGGGTCGGCCAGCGGGGTGGACAGAAGCTCGGCAAGTGCATCGGCCAGTGTGTCGGTGCGCTCGGCACGATGCAGTCTCAGCACGCGTAGGTCCCCCTCGTGGTCGTTCGATCCGTCGGCTACGGCTTATCACACCGAGCCGACAACCGCCCACCACCTGCGCGTTTCCGAACGTCAGGGCTGCGTTCTCGTCAAAGTAGGGACGTCGTTCCGAACA